>CALDJI010000127.1 GCA_937901805.1 uncultured Clostridia bacterium
GAAAATAACGCCATAGCCTTCATTTGCCCAGTATTCATTTTCATGGCAGTATACCGTTCCCCATGCAGCTTTCGGCCCGCCATGGACATTGAGGATAACCGGATATTTTTTTCCTTCCTCAAAATCAACCGGTTTCAAGTACCAGCCTTTAATTTCATTGCCCACTTCATTTTGGAAAGTAATCTCTACCGGTGTGGAAATGGAGTACTCCTCGCTCACATGGGCATTGATATGCGTCAACAGCGTCTCATTCCCCTGAGCATCAATCTGTGCAAATTCCACACCGTTGTTTCCACGCATAACGATTGCCAGGAACCCATTCCCATACAGGGTAAATTCGTCCACAGCTCCTTTTTCCTTTGTCACTTTTGTAATGGTCTTTTCCTTAAAATTGCAGCGGAAGATATGGGAGGAGTCGTCTTCTGTGGAGATGAAATATACACTGTCTTTTCCGTCATATTCCCATGCTTTTCCATAAGGTGCGCCCATCACAATGTCACAGTGCAGGGAATTGCCCGCATTATAGCAATAACTCTCGTCAATCAGTTCCGTTTCCCCTGTCATAAAATGATACAGGCAGATAGGTCCATCCTCCGTCATACCGTATCGCTTATGATCTGTATACTGCAGCACCATGGTATCTTCCGAAACGATTCCCAGATTCGTATGGGTGACCTGTTCTTTTACAGAGATATTTTTAAGTGATTTATCTGTAAAATCCACCAGATACATCTCATCATCAATCGGCATTTTATTTTCGTATCTTTTTAAAGTTACGACAAATTTTTTCGTACCTGGAATCGGGACACATTTTTGAACTGCAGTAAACTCATCCACCAATTCTGTTATCGTTCCGTGGTCATATGCATACAGGCGGTTTCTCTTTTTATTGATGAATCCGGCCATATTCTGCCAATATGGAAGTTCATCCAGAACCTCATAATCGTTTTCTGTTTTCAAAAGTTCTGCCGCCTTTTGGGTATCCCCGCCTGCCTTTGCAAGGCAATGCGCAACCTTTGCGTCATAATTTGCAGTGAAGAGAAACTCCTCCCCGCTAAGGAAGTAAAAGCCGGTGACATTGTGGTTCAAACGTAAAACTTCCTGTGCCTCGCCCATTCCTGGAGCCAGACACTGTACTACAGTCAACGGCAAGCCTTTCGCTGTATATTCCCTATCTGTTTTTTTCCTAATTGCCGGAAAATATATCGAATCACCGACCCAGTAAAAACTGTTTACGTCCCCACTTGCTGTCAAAGGAACCGGTGTCCCCTCTTCTAAGAGATAGAGATTGGAATAATAGCAGTTGTCTTCCATCGATGCATTTTTGAGAATAAACGCTATTTTTCCGGATTCGCTTACTTTCACATTAGATAAGTACTTGTATGCAGAAAATTGGTCAATAGGGACCTTTTTCATAAATTTTCCTCCTTTTATCAGGCTATCTGTATTTACTAGTCTAACACTGCTAAGATAAAGTTTCAATTTCCAAACTAGATAAAAATTTCCTCAATATTTTTCCATCTATTCCAGCAGCAAGATACTTTTCAATAAATTGGACGCTGGAAAACCAGCGTCCAATCAGAAATTTTATGCTTTGAGATACTTATCCATCCACTGAGTAATTTCACGCAGCCTTCTTACCCTGTGGATTGGTTTTCCAGAACGGCTCAATTCATGGTTTTCTCCTTTAAACAGACACATTCTGGTCGGCACCCCAAAATAGCGCAGCGCATAGAACATCTGAAGTCCCTCCGCCATCCAGCAGCGGTAATCCTCATTCGAGTTGATAAACAGGGTCGGTGTCTTTGCTTTGTTTGCATATTTAAGCGGGGATTGTTTCCAGATCTTTTCATGGCTGTCCCAAGGATTGGAAGCAACGGAATCTTGATCGCCATAATAGCCGATATCTGTAGTGTTGTTTTTGGAAATCCAGTTGGAAATACTGCGCTGGGAGGCAATTGCCTTAAACCGATCGGTGTTGCCGGCAAACCAGTTTGCCATCCATCCTCCATAGGAACCTCCGGTCATTCCCAATCTGTCCGCATCAATCCATGGGCATTTTTCCAGGCAGACGTCTACGAACTTTTCTACATCGCGCACGTCAATATCCCCATACAAACCGCGCAATTCCGCAAAATCATTGCCTTTACCGTCGCTTCCAGTCGGGTTGCAGAAAATAACGCCATAGCCTTCATTTGCCCAGTACTGCATTTCATGGAAGAAAATGGTGCCGTATACGGTTTTAGGGCCTCCGTGGACATCTAGAATGGTCGGATATTTCTTGCCCTCTTCAAAGCCAATCGGCTTAATATACCACCCTTTGATTTCTACACCATTTTCATTGACAAAAGTGATTTCCTCCGGAGTGGAAATTGCATATTCTTCACTCAGGCGTTTATTGAGAGAGGTCAGCGCCGTCTCCTTTCCATCTAATGAAACCTCATATAACTCCGCACCGTCATCACCACGCATACAGATTGCCAGGAAATGATCTTTATAAGGGACAAACTCCAAAACTTTTCCTTTTTCCGCTGTGACATGGCTGACCGTTTTCCCGCTGATACTGCACTGGAGAATATAGGAGCTGTCATCCAGTGTCTGAAGAAACGCCACTTTATCTTTTCCATCATAAACCCATGCAATATTTCCCGGAGTTCCCAGGGAGACATCTGTACCGACTGAACTTCTCGCGCTATATAAGTAACTTTGATCAATCAAAGTCTTCTTGCCGCTTTCAAAATCATAAAGATAGAAAGCGCCGTTTTCTCCGATTCCATATTTCTTCCGATCCGTCCCCTGTAAAAATAGGGTATGTTCATTGACAACAGCAAAATTCTGGTGGCTATAATTCTTTTCAAATGAAATATTTTTCATGCGGTTGTCTGAAGCATGGAACAGATAGAGATCATTTGGAATCTCCATTTTATACCGCTTGGAAAGCACAATAAAGTTCTCTGTATTGGGAATTCTAACGCACTGGGAAACTGTCGTAAATTCATCGACTACCGGAGTCACATTTCCATCCTTGTAGTGATACAGGCGATTTCTCTGCTTATTGACAACCCCAACTCCATTGGACCAAAACGGCAGTTCGTCAAAAACGTGGTAATCACTTTCCGCTTTGATTGCAGCAGCTGCCGCTTCTGTAGCGCCGCCGTTTTCTGCCATTATCTGTTCAATATAAGGATTATAGGTCGCAGTAAACAGGAAATCCGACTTGTTTATGAAATAAATCCCGGTTACATTGTATGGCAATCTTAAGAACTCCTGGGCTTCCCCCATGCCCGGGACAAGCTGCTGCAATACAGTCAAGGGGAATCCTTTTGACTTATAATCCCTGTCTTTCCGCCGGCGCAAAGCTGGAAAAACAATGGAATCGTTCAGCCAATAAAAACTATTGACGTCATTGGAAGCAGTCAATGCTACCGGCTGTCCATTCTGTATTAAATATAGATTGGAATGGTAGCCATTTTCTTCCATACAAGCCTGTTTCACCAAAAAGGCAATTTTATTATCATGGCTGACTTTGACATTCGATAAAAACTTAAAATTTTTGAAATGATCAATTTCAATTCGCTTTTTCATTCCAATTCCCCCTAAAATGGTCATATTTGTCTTTCAGTCTATCACGATTTCCGGTGATTTGCAACAACAGGAAAATTATAGAAACCATTCTCTGATTTTTGTGCTTTTTGCTATTTTTTAATTTAATACCAAATTGATAATAGTTAAATATTATAAGAAATCCATATTTTCTCAATTCTTGAAGAGTTTTGCCTTTATAAAACTGTACTAATACATAGAAGTTTCGATAATTATTGTGAAATATTCACAAGTGTCAATTTTCAATATCACTATATATTTTCACCATTTTCTTCCTGCCAGACAAAGAAAAAGCCCGGCTGATAAAATCAGCCGGGCTTCACTTTGAAACGGTTTATTTTTTTAAAGCCTGTTTAACTTTTTCTGCAATATGCGGTGCTGTTAATCCATAGTAATCCAGTAATTCTAACGCCGGACCAGAAACGCCAAACTCATCCTGAATACCAAGTTTTACAACCTTTGCCGGATATCGCGCACACAGTACACTGGAAACTGCTTCTCCCAGCCCGCCAATAACGCTGTGCTCTTCTACCGTAACAAGAATACCGGTTTCCTCAGCGGCTTTCAAAAGGATTTCCTCGTCAATCGGTTTAATGGTATGGATATCTATCACGCGAGCATGAATCCCTTCTTTTTTCAAGATCTCCGCCGCCTGTAGCGCTTCGTAAACCATCAACCCCGTAGCAACGATTGTAATATCATCGCCTTCCCTCATGGTAATCCCTTTGCCAAGCTCAAAATGGTAGGTTTTTTCATCATTGAAAACAGGAACAGCCAGCCGTCCTAGACGGACATATACCGGCCCGTCCAGATTCACAATTGCCCTAATTGCAGCTTTAGCTTCAACGTCATCCGCAGGATTGATGATCGTCATGCCCGGAATTGCACGCATCAGCGCAATGTCCTCACAACATTGATGGGTTGCACCGTCTTCTCCCACAGAAATCCCGGCATGCGTGGCGCAAATTTTTACCGGAAGGTGTGGATAGCCAACCGAATTACGAATCTGTTCAAAAGCACGGCCTGCCGCAAACATTGCAAATGTGCTTGCAAACGGTTTCTTTCCAGAAGCAGCAAGTCCTGCTGCCACACCAATCATATTTGCCTCGGCAATACCACAATCAAAAAAACGATCCGGATATTTTTCTTTAAACATTGCCGTCATGGTAGAGCCGCCCAAATCGGCATCTAATACAACTACTTCTTTATCCTTTGCACCAATTTCCACCAGTGCTTCACCATAGCTTTTTCTAGTTGCAATTCTTTTTATTTCTGCCATATTGGTTCTAACCCTCCAACTCCGCAAGAGATTGTTCTACCTCGCCTATTGCCGTCTGATACTGCTCCGCATTGGGGGCAACACCATGCCAGCCCACATTGTCCCGCATAAAGGATACTCCCTGACCCTTATGTGTAGAAGCAATAATTGCAGTTGGTTTTCCAGTCACCGTTCTTGCTTCTGCCAATGCATTTTCTATTTGAGAGAAATCATGGCCATTAATGGAAATCACATGGAATCCAAACGCTGCAAATTTGTCAGTAATCGGCTCCGGTGAACAAACTTCACAAAGATGTCCGCTGATTTGCAAATCATTATAATCAACCAAAACACAAAGATTGTCCAACTGTTTATGAGAAGCAAACATCGCTGCTTCCCAAACCTGTCCTTCCTCCAGTTCGCCATCCCCGAGAATAGTATAAACCCGAAAATCTTTTTTCGAAAGTTTTCCAGATAATGCGATTCCGCACGCTGCGGAAATTCCCTGTCCCAGAGAGCCAGTGGACATATCTACTCCCGGAGTACCCTTCATATCGGGGTGGCCTTGCAGCATCGCCCCAACGTGACGCAGTTTTTTCATTTCTTCCATCGAAAAAAAGCCTTTGAGTGCGAGCGCTGCATAAAGTGCCGGTGCACCATGCCCCTTAGAAAGGACAAAACGATCTCTGTCTTCCCATTTCGGGTTTTGGGGATCTACTTTCATCTCCTTAAAATAGAGATAGGTGATCAGATCCGCGGCAGAAAGAGAACCTCCCGGATGGCCGGATTTTGCATGGTAGACACCCTCCAAAATCCCAAGGCGTACTTTTGCAGCAGTGATCTTCAGCTGTTTCTCAAGCGATTGTTCCATTGATTACCCTCCGTATTTCATATCCAGCTGCTTTTTTTGTGTTTCCAAACGGAAACGCAAAAGTACAGAGCACGAAGCCAATGCTCTGTACTGTACACATATTCAGCCGTTCCACATAAGAAAAACGGCTTGTTTACACGATTACGTC
>CALDJI010000128.1 GCA_937901805.1 uncultured Clostridia bacterium
GACGAGAATTGGTTTTACAGAAGGAACGGTGATATACCACCATTTTTTGAAGGGGCCGACACCGTCAACGTCAGCTGCCTCATACAGTTCGCGGGAAACGTTCTGCAAAGCAGCCAAGAAGATAATGATATTGTAACCAAGTCCAGACCACAGACCCATCAAACAAACTGTGAAACGGGTCATTGCCGGGTCTGCAAACCAACGCAACGGCTCAATTCCAAAGTTTGCGAGGAAACCGTTCATGATACCTTGGTTGGTCGGATAGAAGACAAATTTGAACAGCATGGAAGTTGCAACGACTGATACAACGTTCGGTACAAAGAACAAGCTCTTGAAGAAGTTCTTGCCCCATGCAACGTTGTTGATCAGGGAAGCAAAGATAAACGGAACGACAACGTTCAGAATAACGGCGAAAATTGCCATGTAAATGGTATTCCAAAGAGCGCTCCAATAAGTAGCATCTTTAAAAAGTTTGGTATAGTTCTGGACACCAATCCAAGTATAGGTACCCATACCGTCGGTCAACTGGAAGCTCATCAAAAAAGCCTGGATCATTGGATAGTAATAAAATACAACCAAACCAATCAGGAGCGGCAAACAAAATGCGTAGCCGATCCAATCTCTTACGTGTAATCCGAGGAACTTTTTCTGAGTTTTCACTTGTGCAGTCGATTGCATGTACATTCCTCCTCGTTATATTTCTCAGACAGTACAAAATTATAATAAATACAAACCTTCTTACCCAGTTAAAAGGTTTATACTTATTATCACTCTGCCGTCCTGACAAGGACGGCAGAGTGAACAAAGCAAAATGTTACAGACTTATTTGGAAGCCTGAGCCTGAGTAGCAGACCACTCTTCTGCCTGAGTCTGGAGAGTAGAGAGGATCTCGTCAATATTCGGAGAGCCGCCCTCTTTCACCTGAGACATGTAGTTCTGAACAGCCGGAACAATGTTGGAAACAAAGAACGGGTTCGCTTCGTCAATCAGGGTGTACTGGCAGTTGTTTGCAATATCCATTGCGATCTTAAGGCCTTTATATTTCTCAGGGATAAAGGACTGATCTTTCAGAGTCGGAACACTACGAACCTGCTCGAACTGATAGATCTGGGTCTCTTGACCGGTGAGGAATTTCATAGCAGCCCATGCAGCCTGGAGATTGTCGTCTTTTACCTTCTTGGACATAACGATCGGGTCAACAGCAACCCAGCCGATGCCGTTCGGGCCAACGTTGTAGACGCATTTGAATCTGTCAAGCTCTGTGGTGTCGCTCTGTCCGTCTCTGAGGTAACGAGCCCAGATACCGGAAGCAGCAGTATCAAGAACGATAGCGATGGTATTCTCAACGCCTTCGTCGAGGTCGACAACTTTACCGAAGTTCTCGTTGCCCTGGTTCTGCAGGAAGCCCGGGTTGGTGTACTTGGTATACTCGCCGATGTACTCGAAAGCTTTCTTCATCTTGTCGTTGTTCAGATCCCATTTGATTTCGCCCGGTTTGCCGATAGAACCTTCACCGCCGGTAGCGCCGGTGTAATAGGTCAGAGCAACGAATGCGAAAACGTCAGTCGATCTGTTTGCCAAGAAGTGCAGGCCATAGTTCTGTTGGCCAGTTCTCGGGTTAACGCCAGTGGTAGCTTTTGCAGCCTTGATGATATCATCCGGGGTCGGCTTCTCTGGGAGAGGCTCAGCGCCGAAATCTTCGAAGATCTGGCTGTCGTAAACAGTGTACATCTGGCCCATAACTGCCGGAAGACCGAAACGAGCGTCTTTCTCATAGGACTGAATGGAGAAAGAGTTGTTCCAAACACCGTTTGCATAGAGATCGAGCGGTTTGAAGTTGGTGTCAGCTGCGATCAGATCATCGATCTGTCTCAGGATGCCGCCGTACCAATACTGAGAAGCGTAAGCGCCGGTGTTAGCGATATCAACTTCACCAGTGGACAGGGAAACCTGACCTTTCTGCTGGGAGTTATCCCATGGGATTTCTTCCATTTCCCATTTGACGTTCGGATACTTTTTGCTGAACTCTCTCTCAAAGTAAGCGCGATAGCCTTCGATTTCTTTCTGAGTAGAAGTATCCTGCTGAGGATCGATAGAGTACTCGATCAACTGCATTTTGACATTTCCAGAAATCTCGCTGTCGCTGCTGATTGAGCTGACAGTACCGCCGGTGCTTCCGCCGCCGCCACCGCCGCCGCAAGCTACGAGTGAAAGAGACATCATAGCTGCGAGAAGAAGGGCTAAGACCTTTTTCTTCATTTGTTGATAACCTCCTAAATCGTATTTCCGTAAATAATAACCACCTTATCTACGGGTTCAATGTGTGGAGTTACGCACTTCACATCTTTGGTTTTCTTTCACATCTGCCTTCCTCTGATTTTCGCTGGAACATCCTGTTCAAAAAAGAAAAGAAAACGTATCCAACAGCAGCCCGGCTTCCAAGCGCGAACCCCGCTATCATTTTCTTTTTTCTCTCACATGACGTTCCTGCAGAAAGCCAAAAGAAACATGTGTGAAAAATCACCAAATATGTAACTCGTCTAACCACTGCTATTATAATAAAATATAATCTCACGTTTGTCAACAAATTTGACATAGATTGTTCAAGTTTTTTTTGTGTATTTCGCTCTTTCCATTTATGTATTGTCCATTTTATCCATATATAATCCTTATAATATATCTATATTCTACACATGAAAAATGATATAGATAAATAAAATTGCGAATTGTTGTGCAATATGTATATATAAAAAATAACGATATTTTTTCTGTTTTTTCAAGAACTTTGATTTTTCAGAAATCATAATGATTCAAACAATTTTCGTTTCGCTTTCCCAGCCATATAAAAATTTCTAAAATTCTTTATATTATGTATAGTATACTCATGATAAGAGCAGATCTTCTTTTTGTTTTTCTATCGAGCATTTTTCTGATTTTTTATTGTATATATTTCACATATTTTATTTTGATTTATTGACTTTTGATATCATTGGAAGGACTAGGTTATTTTCTCTTTATGTTGTGAATTAATTCTATTTTTTTAAAATTATTTTATTATTAATATCAAATATAAGTTTAAATACAAAAAAATATTGTAAATATTGTGATTTATAATTCCTTTAATTTATATATTTTTATTCTTGAAAGATTTTTTCTTTCATCGTATCCTAATAGTAGTTTCAGAGGAAACTCTCCCAATTTTAAATTCCAGAATAACGGAGGTATTCAATTATGAGATTAGGTATCAGCAGCTACTGTCTGGATGCCGCTATGAAAGCCGGCAAAATGACCATTTACGATGTGATGGACTGGGCAAAAGAGCATGACTGCGAGCACATGGAACTCGTACCCTTTAACCTGAATCTTGAACTGGAAGACGGCAGCATCAATGTGGAACTCGTCGAGGGCATCCGCAACCATGCTGAAAAAATCGGCCTCCCTCTCTCCATCTTCTCCCTCAATGCAGACGTCCTCAAAGAGACGGAAGAGGAACGCCAGGCGGAAATCGCCAGAATTAAAAAGTTTATCGACATCGCTCACATGCTCGGCCTCAAAAAAATGAGACACGACAGCGCTTCCTTCCGCCGCCCCTTCGAGCAGAGCACTCCTCACGACTATGAGGAGGTTTTCCCTCTCCTCGTCAAAGCCGGCAGAGAATGCGCAGACTATGCCGCTCAGTACGGCATGAGCACTTCCCTTGAAAACCACGGCTTCTTTGTCAACGGCGCCGACAGGGTGATCCGTCTCATCGAAGGCATCAACCGCCCGAATGTCAGAATGACCATGGACGTCGGCAACTTCCGCTGCGTCGACGACATCAGCGAGATTGCCGTCCAGAAATGCCTCCCCTATGCGGATACCATCCACCTGAAGGACTTCTACATCCGCGACAAAGAGAGAATGCCCGCTACCGGCCCCCGTTTCGGCTGCGGCGGCGGCAACTGGTTTGAGACGGTCGGCGGCTCTGTTATCCGCGGTTCCATCCTCGGACAGGGCGACCTCGACATCTGGAAGATTCTCAAAACGGTCAAGGACTATGGCTACAACAGCGACATCTCCCTGGAGTTTGAGGGCATGGAAGAATGCTGCTTTGCAACTGAAACCGGCCTTCACACCGCGAGAGTCATCTGGGACAAAGTCTGATTTTCCCTTCTAAAAAATGGCAGACGGCAATTGCCGTCTGCCTTTTGACTGTATTCCACCAAACAGAAAGGACTGCAATACCATGAAATTCCATGATATTCCCTATCAGCGTATCAACCTGGATGTGATGAAAAAACAGGCCGAAGCAATCACCGCTGATTTAAAAACTGCTAAAACCTATGAACAGGCAAAACAGGCTTTCCTGCACTGGCAGGAATTCTGCGGCCGCGTCCATACTGCATCCAGTGTCGCCAACACACGCAACAATATCAATACCGCCGACGAATTCTACGAGCAGGAGCGTATTTACTGGAACAACGCAGATCCTGTCATCGCAGAATTGTCCCAGAACTTCACTCTCGTCATGCTGGATACCCCTTTCCGCAAAGAATTTGAGCGGGAATACGGTTCCCTGTATTTTGAAAATGCAGAAATCGAGCTCAAGGCATTCAGCCCTGCCATCGCTAAAGAGATGCAGGAGGAAAACGAGCTGGTCATGCAGTATGACAAACTGATCGCCAGTGCACAGATCCCGTTTGACGGCAAACTGCTGACCCTTTCCCAGCTTACTCCATATAAACAATCCGCTGACGATTCCATCCGCAAAGCAGCATGGGAAGCGGAAGGAAATTGGTTTGAACAGAACAGTGCTGACCTGGATGAAATTTACGACAAGCTGGTGCATCTGCGCGATACCATGGCCAAAAAAATGGGCTATGACAACTATATCCAGCTCGGTTACTACCAGATGATGCGCAACTGTTACACCAAGGAAGACGTAGAAAAATTCCGCCAGGCCGTACTCAAATACATTGTGCCCATCTGTGTGGAACTGAAAAAAGAGCAGGCAAAACGGATCGGCGCCGAATACCCGATGAGTTTTGCAGACGACAGTCTGATGTTCCGTTCCGGCAATGCCACTCCAGTGGGTACCCCGGATGAAATCCTGGCAAACGCGAAAAAAATGTACCATGAGCTTTCTCCGGAAACCGCCGAATTCATTGACTGGATGTATGACAACGAGATGCTCGACGTCCTCAGCCGCAAGGGCAAATCCGGCGGCGGATACTGCACCTCCTTC
>CALDJI010000129.1 GCA_937901805.1 uncultured Clostridia bacterium
TTCGTTCCAAAAAAGGATTGGCGTCCCGTTACTGTCATCCCTGTTTTAAGAGATATTTGCAAAGATAAGCGGAGTTTCTGCCTGATTTTTCAGGCCGGAGGCCCCGCTTTTTTTGCGTTTATCACTCTTTTTCCCGCCCACGGAACTGTAAAAGTTTCCAGTAGAAAGATAGATTGACAAAAACCCACAATAAGAAGATTTTAAGCCCTCAAGATACATGGATATCAGCAGCTGAACAACGACATTCCACCACTTCGATCTGCCGCAGTCTGGAGCTTGCATGATCCGCTGCTTTGACGAAACGAAAGACAGATTCGCCGGGATGTGGAACTGACTGTTGCCAATGTACAGGCGGAATGTGTGCTGATGGGAAAACCTGCAGCATGGATGAGGATGTCCGAAGCATCATTCAAAAACAGGACTGCCTATAATCTTTATTCTTTCAATTCCTTTCTATCAAGCAGTGAATTGGAACTTTTTTCAAAATATCGCAGGATTATTGAAAGCCATTTTACAGATCGAAGGGTGTCCTCACTGTTTTTGCTGAAAAGTCAATTTCTGATAGTCAACCCCATCTCTTAAATGGAAGATTTGGATACAGACCTTCCGCTTTTCGAGCACTTGTTCCGGATAGATTTTTGATAATAGTCAGACAGAAATAATCGGTTCCGATAATTGTCGGCAGAAAAGTTCTAGTTGAGGGCGCAGTTTACACAACAACTCCTCCTGTCCAAAAAGACATGAAGAAGGATTCCTGTACGCAGCATAGATAGCGGAAGAGGATACTCCAAAAAAGGAAGAGAATTCCCTAACCCTTATTGAGTGCGCTTGCTCAATTAGATAATTCAAGGCGATGCGCGGAATCAAAAGATGAGAAGCGAAACAATTTGCCAGAGTTTCACTGTACTCATCGTCCATACTGTGGGATAAGAGGATATGGCCTAATTCATGCGCCAAGGTAAAACGCCTGCGCTGTTTGGAAAAATCCCATTCATTATACAGCACAAGGAAAAAAGATGGATCGCTTGAAAATACCGTACAACCATCATGAAAAATCTGATGGCAGCAGAGAGAAGATATCGGCAGATTCACTGTATAACAATACCCTTGAAAAGAATCAAAATATATGTCCTGCTTTGTTTTCAGCTGCTGTGGCTCAATCGGGAAAGAAAGGGCTGGTTGATCCAACAACAATTGAGTTGCGGCTTTTTGGCAGGATATCCAATCCTTTTCTTTCATTTACTTTTCATCCTCCGCATGGCGTTTTGCTTTTAAATAAACGTCAATGGAATTTTCAAAAACCTGCAAAATAGCATCCCGATCAGGCTGAGGGATTTTATCAGCACGCCTTGCAAGCAATAAAAGTTTCCGCTCCGTTGGGGTATGGGAAATATCTGAGGTATCCTCCCAACCGAGTAGCTGTTCTGGCGTTGTATCTAAAGCATCAGCCAATTTTTTGATTTTATCATGGCCAATGGTTTTAATTTCCCCGCGCTCATATCGTAAAATAGTAGTTGTACTGACGCCTGCACGTTTTGCCAATTCTTCCAGCGTATAGCCCATCATTTTTCTTCGGTTATGAATATTTTCATCTATACTCATGAGTATTCCCCCCTGTTATTTATTATAGCATTGTGATTTCTTTCGGACAACTTTCATTTCTTATAAGAAAAACTATCTGCTGCTTTTAAATTATCCACAATATACTCAAAATAATTTGAAGCAGTGGATATTTTATTGTATAATAAAATATCCAAAAGATCATAGAAAAATTGCGGGATAGCACAAATTTTTTAAAGGTTCTATTTTCAGAAAACAGATGGTCATTATGAAAAGGATGGATAACATGGGACAAAAGCTAAAATCCTTTGTGGATGGCTCTTTTTTGGAATATGACAGCGGAAATTTTGACAATTGGTGTGTTTATTTAACAAGGCCGACTGCCCCGCATAAAGCTCCCAGAGATGTTGATTACTTTTATGAACTGAAACAATATGCTCAAAAATACGGCGTACAAAAAGTTTATGGGGACTTTGTAAAAATTTATAACTTCACCGGTAAAAATATCGAAATGTATGAACTCTCCATGATCACAAAAATAGCTGCATCCTATAATAAGGACGCCGTGGAAATGGATATTATTTTCTCGGTTTTGTACATGGCAATGATTGCAGAAGAACAGAGAAAATATACCCGCTTGGGTAAACGAATTAAGCGTCTTGGAATTCATATGCTATTATTGGAAAATTGCAGTGTCATATTCTGCCCATTTTTCACGCGGCAAAAAATGGACGGAAATTGATAAGCTGTGTAAAAACAGAGGGTTTTAAAAACGAAATGCCGAGGAATGGCGAAACTGATATGTACCCAGGATTCTGGACACATTAAAAATTGAATTAGGTGCACATGGA
>CALDJI010000130.1 GCA_937901805.1 uncultured Clostridia bacterium
CCGGAAGGCGCCAATTCATATCAGGGATAAAGCCGCGTTCAGCGATTCCAAAAAAATGGAATTTTTGGATCGCCTGCAAGAACACGGGATTGCACAGGCGGTAATTTTATCTACCTGTAACCGCAGCGAAGTATACTTTCTCGCAGAAGATCCAACTGCTGCCGCTATCGTCAAAGAGGAGTTTATTCTGCAGTGCGGCGCACCGGAACTGGTCGGGTATCTGTTTGAAAAGCGGGAACAGCAGGCGCTGACATATTTATTCAGTGTGGCTGCGGGTCTGGATTCCCTGGTTATCGGGGAGGATCAGATCCTTGGGCAGGTACAAAACGCGTTGGATTTTTCCCGCAGGATCGGGTGCTGCGGCAAACAGATGAACCGGATTTTTCTGGACGCCGTCACCAGTGCGAAAAAGATCAAAACGCAACTGAAAATCAGCGAGCGCCCTCTTTCCATCTGTTATATTGGGATGAAATGCCTGGCAGGCGCCTGTGATATCGCAGGGAAAACAGCGCTTGTCATTGGCAGCGGAAAAATGGCTGCCCTGGCGCTCACCTACTTAAAAGATATGCAGGCTGAGCGGATTTATCTTTGCAACCGCAGTATGGAGCATGCTCTTGCTTTAAAAGGGGAAGAAGAACGGATTGCCGTACTCCCTTTTGCACAGCGCTATTCGGTAATGGAAAAATGCGATCTTGTCGTTAGCGCAACTGCATCTCCGCATCTGGTGGTGCGGAGAGAAAAAATCGAAAAGCGCTCCTGTCCGCTCTATCTATTGGATCTGGCGACGCCGCGGGACATTGATCCCGCGCTTGCCCAGGAAGAGGGGATCCAGCTGTTTGATATTGATTCCCTGCGGGCGGTTTCTGAAGAAAATCTCAGGGAACGCCGGCATCTGGTAGCGCAGGGCAGGGAAATGGCGGCTGAAGCTGTAAGGGAAACCCTGCACTGGCTTGTATCGAGTAAAGTGGATCCTGCGATCGAATCCCTGCAAAACCGCTGTGCGGCAGTGGAGCAGGATACCTTTGAAATGCTGGAAACAAAGTTTGATTTTAATGACCACGAAAAACGGGCGGTACAAAAAATTCTCCATGCAGGTTTTAAACGGTTGATTCGGGAGCCGATTCTGGCGTTGAAAGGCCTGGACGATGAGACGGAACAGAAAAAATACAGGGAGGTTATCTGCTCGCTGTTTTCCAATGCGGAGGAGGGACATCATGCACATTAAACTTGGTACCAGGGGTTCCAAACTGGCGCTTGTCCAGACAAATTGGGTGAAAGAACGATTGGAGAGGGAATTCCCGCAGCACACATTTGAAGTAGTCGTTATCCGGACCAGAGGAGATATTATCCAGCACAAGGCGCTCGATCAGATCGGGGGAAAAGGACTGTTTGTAAAAGAGATTGAACAACAGATACTGGAAAGAGCTGTGGATATGGGCGTTCACAGCATGAAGGATATGCCAAGCACGCCGGCGCCGGGTCTCTGTTTTACCAGGATATGGCCTCGCGCCGACCGCAGGGATGCGCTCATTTTAAAACAGGCGGGTTCTTTGGAGGAACTGCCGCATGGTGCGGTGCTTGCTACAGGGAGCAAGCGGAGGATTTATCAGCTGAAAGTCCTGCGTCCGGATTTGCAGTTTGTCGGAATCCGGGGGAATATCGATACCCGACTGAAAAAAATGCGGGAAGGGGAAATCGACGGGCTTGTCCTGGCGGCGGCCGGGCTGTGCCGCTTGGGAATGGAGGGAGAAATTTCCCAATATCTGAACCCGCGGGAGGAGATGGTTCCCGCCTGCGGGCAGGGGGCACTGGCTTTGGAAATCCGGCAGGGGGATGACATCCTTCGGGAGATCCTCGATTCCCTCTGTGATGAACAGACAGAACGGGAAGTTCAGGCGGAACGGGCTTTTTTAGAGGCGATTGGAGGCGGCTGCCACACTCCTGCGGGGGCCTGCGCATATGAACACGGCGAAACCCTGACCTTAACAGCGTGGTACGGCGCACCGGATGGAAGCAAATCCAAAAGAGAGACTTTGAGCGGAAACCGAAAAGATTCCCGGAAATTGGCGGAAGAACTGGCGGAGCAATTGAAAAAGGAAGTGGACGGATAATGGGGAAAGTGTATCTGGTTGGCGCAGGCCCGGGAGATCCCGGACTGATTACAGTAAGGGGGAAACATCTGCTCGAGCGCGCCGACTGCATTGTCTATGACCGGCTGGCAAATCCCCGCCTGCTTTCGCTGACTGGGGAGCACTGCCGCCTTATCTATGCCGGCAAGGCGGCGAGCAGGCATACCATGAGGCAGGAGGAGATCAACGCACTGCTGGTCCGCTGCGCACAGGAATATGAAACCGTTGTGCGGCTCAAAGGCGGGGATGTCTATGTCTTTGGCCGGGGCGGTGAAGAAGGACTATATTTGCTGGAACACGGCGTGGATTTTGAAGTGGTGCCGGGAATCAGTTCCAGTATCGGCGGTCTTGCCTATGGGGGAATCCCCGTTACGCATCGAGGACTTTCCCACGGATTTCATGTAGTGACCGCCCATGATAAGGATGACAAACTGACTGACTTGGACTTCCCCTCGATGGCGCGCTCAAAGGAAACGCTCGTCTTTCTGATGGGTTTGTCCAAAGTGGGGGAAATTTCCACGAATCTGCTTGAGGCGGGCATGTCCCCGCAGACGCCTGCCGCAGTGATTTCCCATGCGGCGCTCCCCTCCCAGCAGACGGTGTCGGCGCCGCTTGGAGAACTGGAACAGGCGCTGCGCCGTCATCCGCTTTCTTCTCCGGCGCTGATTGTGGTAGGGGAAGTCGTCTCCCTGAGAGAGCGCCTGAACTTTTTTGAACGCCTGCCCCTGTTTGGCCGGTCGGTTTTTCTGCCCCATCCGGGAAAGGAGTCCTCTCCTCTGGCAGAACGCTTCGAACAGCTCGGCGCAAAGGTGACGGAGGCCTGTACTGGGGAACTCCGGGAGATCCCCGGCGCATTCTCGGAGGATATGTTGGAGGGGATACGCTGTCTGGCCTTTTCCAGCAAACACGGGGTGGATGCTTTTTTCCATGGGCTTTTTGCCGCGGGAAAGGACGCCCGTTCGCTTGCGGGAATTTCTGTTGCCGCAGTGGGAAACTCGACGGCGGACAGGCTGTGTTCCTATGGGGTGCGCGCTGATCTCGTTCCGGATACATTCTACAGCGAAGCGCTGTGCAAAAGTATCCGCGAGGCGGGATTTTCCGGAAAGGAGACCCTGCTTATCAAGGTGCGGGGCTCTCTTCCGCCCTGTTTTGAGGAATTTGGAGTGCGTATGCTGGAACTCTATGAAAACTGCCCTGTTCAGGGGGAAACTCTGCGGGAACAGGCCGGAGAAGGCGGCTTTACGGATTTGGTGTTTTCCTGTTCTTCGGCCGTCCACGCAGTTGTAAAAGCGTTTGGGACGGAGTGTTTGAGGAAAAGCCGGTGCTTTTCCATCGGGGAAAAAACCAGTCATACCTTGAGAACATACGGCGCGGCGCCGATACAAGCTCAGCGGGCGGATCTGGATTCACTTGCCCGCGCAGTGATAACAGGAGGGAAATCATGATGTTTTACCGTGGCAGGAGACTGCGCAAAAATGCAGTCATAAGGAAAATGATGCAGGAGACGGTTTTGCAGCCTTCTGATTTTGTATACCCGATTTTTGTGGTGGAAGGGGAAGGCGTAAAGCGGGAGATCCCCTCGTTAAAAGGGATCTGCCATTATTCGGTGGATAAACTCCCGGAGGTTGTGCAGGAAATGGAACAGGCAGGAGTTTATTCCTGCATCCTGTTTGGAATCCCGGATCACAAGGACGCCTGCGGCTCCAGCGCCTATGAGGAAAACGGCGTTGTCCAGCGGGCAATCCGCAAAATCAAGGAGACAAACCCGGAGATCTATGTGATTGGGGACGTCTGCATGTGCGAGTATACGGATCACGGGCACTGTGGGATTTTGGACGAACAGGGTTATGTGGTAAACGACCGCACGCTGGAAGTCCTGGATCAGATTGCCCTCAGCTACGCGCGGGCGGGGATCGATATGGTGGCCCCCAGCGATATGATGGACGGACATATCCAGTCCATACGCGCGGCTTTGGATAGGGAGGGATTTGTCAATGTGGCGCTGATGGGATACAGCGCCAAGTATGCCTCCAGCTATTACGGCCCGTTCCGGGAGGCGGCGGGTTCCGCTCCCTCGTTTGGGGATCGCAGGGCCTATCAGATGGATTATGCGAACGGACGGGAAGCGCTGAGGGAAATCGCCGCAGATATTGAGGAGGGCGCGGATATCGTCATGGTCAAGCCGGCGCTCGCCTATCTGGACGTGGTCAAGGAGGCCTCCCTGAACTTCGATGTGCCCGTTGCGGCATATAATGTCAGCGGAGAATACGCCATGCTGCGTTTGGCTGTCGAGCAGGGCCTGATGAATGAATCGGTGATTCTGGAAAGCCTGACCGCCATCAAGCGCGCGGGGGCAAACCTGATTATCACCTATTTCGCCCTGTACGCAGCGCAGAAATTAAAGGAGGAGAGGGCATGAACCACGAAAAATCGAAAGCGGCGTTTGCAAAAGCCTGTGGAGTGATCCCCGGCGGGGTCAATTCCCCGGTGCGGGCATTCCAATCCGTCGGCGGGGAACCGATTTTTGTGGATCATGCCAAGGGCAGCCGCATTGTAGATATTGATGGGAACGAATATATTGACTATATCTGTTCCTGGGGACCGTTTGTGCTCGGCCACTCCCATCCGATGATGGAAGAAGGCGCGCTGGAAGCGATCCGGCGCGGGATGAGTTACGGGCTGCCCACAGAGATGGAAACCCGGATGGCGCAGCTCATCTGCTCGGCGTACAAAAGCGCCGAGATGGTGCGCATGGTTAATTCCGGAACCGAGGCTACCATGAGCGCCATCCGTGCCGCACGCGGATATACGGGAAAAGATAAGATTATCAAATTTGAGGGGTGTTATCACGGGCATTCGGACTGCCTGCTGGTGAAATCCGGTTCCGGCGCGCTGACCTTTGGCGTGCCGACCAGCCCTGGAGTTCCTGCGGACGTGGTGAAAAACACCCTAGTCTGCCGGTATAATGATCTTGCCTCCGTCCAGGAGACGGTGGAGGAAAACAGGGGGGAGATAGCGGCGATCATTGTAGAACCCATTGCCGGCAATATGGGGGTAATCCCGCCCCGCCCGGGATTTCTGGAGGGGCTGCGCGCCCTGTGTACCGAGCAGGGGATTGTCCTCATCTTTGACGAGGTCATCAGCGGATTCCGCGCCGCCTTTGGCGGAGCGTCCCAGTTGTATGGCATCGATCCGGATATGGCCTGTTTTGGAAAGATCATCGGCAGCGGGCTGCCGGTCGGCGCCTATGCGGGAAAGCGGGAGATCATGTCTATGGTTTCCCCAAAAGGGCCGGTCTACCAGGCGGGAACGCTTTCGGGCAATCCGCTTGCGATGTTCATGGGGTTCAAACTCCTGTCCTATTTAAAAGAACACCGGGAAATCTACCAAACAGTGGAGGAATATGCCGCAAAGCTGGAAGCCGGGATGCGGGAGCTGCTCGCAAGGCATGGCCTGCATTATACGATCAACCGGGTCGGTTCCCTGCTCTGCCTGTTTTTCACGGAGCGGGAGGTCGTCTGTTATGACGATGTCAAGACCTGTGATACGGATAAGTTCTCCAAATACTTCCAGAGCATGCTGGATCAGGGCGTCCTGCTTGCGCCCTCCCAGTTTGAAGCAATGTTTGTCAGTGCCGCCCACACGCAGGAGGATCTGGAGCGGACCTTGTATGCCATGGACAGAGCCCTGTCCGCCTGCGAGGGGTAGGAATGGGATTGTTTGCAGAACTTTCCCTGTCTGGAAAGCCGGTGCTGGTTGTAGGGGGAGGACGGCAGGCGCTACGCAAAGCGCAGCGGTTTGCAGGGGAAGGGGCCTGTCTCACCGTTGTGGCCCCTTCCTTCATCGAGGGTTTTGAGGCTGTCCGTGCAAAGATGTTCTCACAGAAGTATGAGACGGCCCTGCTTGATGGGATGTTCCTCGTGGTAGCTGCAACGGATGACCGGGCGCTCAACCACCGGATCATTTTGGAGGCCAATGCACGAGGGCTCCTCACCATGAGCGTGCATCAGGATTCGGATGCGGCGCTTCACAGCATGGGAAACCGGGAGTTTGGCGGGATTACCGCCGCAGTTTCCACCCATGGCGCTTATCCTGCACTGGATGCGGCGCTGCTTGAACGGTGGGAGATTTGCTCCAGGCCGTTGACAGATAAACTTCCGGCGCTGAAACGGCTGCGGGAGCAGATTGTTCGTTCTTCTCTGAGGACAGAGGAGAGGCAGGAACTGCTGAAAAGGCTGCCCGCATGGGAGAAGGAGACGCTCGGCGCCTTGGCACTTGCAGTGGAACGGGGGAAACTGCTGATTGCAGTCTGGCATGGGACGGCAAGTGAAGAAGCGATGCGCAGCCGGGTGTTCCCGTTTTCCAGGGAAATCGAAGCGCACTACCCGCCCATTCCGGTCTGCGAGGCCTTTTTGAGCGAAAAAATGCAGGCAAAACTCTCTGCCAGGGGGATTTCCATACCGCTTCTTGGGGAACTTCTGCATCTGGCGGATGCCCTGGGGATCGCCCATATCCTGCTTCAGCCGATTTTGTTTGCACCGGGGAGTTATTCCCGGCAGGTATCTGCGTGCGTGAGGGAATTTTCCCATCTGGACGTTCGTATCGGGGAACCTCTTGTCTCGGGAAAAACCGATGCGCAGGAATTATTCTGCTGCCTGCGGAGAGAATTTCCCTGGGATGGTCAGAGGATCTTTGCCTGCCACGGGTTTGGACCTGAATGGCAGAAACTGCTGTGCGGGGCGTTGCTTCCAGAAGAAACTCTGCTCATGGTAAAAGAAGAATTGCCTGTCCTGCGGCGGGATCTTCCGGTGCAGGTGATCCCTCTGTTTTTGCTGCTGGGCTATCATACCGGACGAGATCTCTTTGACGGAGAGGATTCCGTCTGTGTACGCCTTGCCCGAAACGGCTATCAAGTGCAAAAGGAGTGCACTGGGCTGATGGAACTTGCCTGTGTACGCAGGCTCTTTCTCAATAAAATCGGGGGGATGTCTTTTTGATACAACGGGCAGGCTCCGGCCAGCTGCCGCAGGTAATGGCTTTGGCGGAAAAACTCTGGCCGGATTCCGGGGACAGGTTATATGGAGAGATGAAAGACTACCTCACAGCAAAGGGAAAGGCGGCGTTCCTGTTCCTGGAACGGGGATGCCCCGCCGGGTTTGCCCTGTGTTCCCTCCGCTCAGATTATGTGGAAGGGGCAAAGTATTCCCCGACAGGATACCTGGAGGGAATCTATGTCAAGCCGGCTTTTCGTGGGCGAAAGATTGCGTCGGCGCTTGTGTCTGCCTGTGAGAATTGGGCTAGACAGCATGGCTGCCGAGGCTTACGAGCGACTGCGAGCTGGGGAACACGTAGAGCCTGACCTTCCACTTGCATGCCGGGTTTTCAGAAGCAAACCGGGTAATCTGTTTTATAAAACCGCTTTAATCGGCGGACAGGAAGCGGAGGAGAACCATATGGGGAAAAAAGAGCTGCCGGTGTGGGATCTGCTGGCAAAGAGGCTGATTTTTGAGCAGATTGGCCCGATCCGCGGGTTGGATATGCTGGATTTTGGCAGCGGGGATGGAACGACGGCGAATCATTTTGCCAAGGACAACCGTGTGGTTGCAATCGAGCCTTCTGAGGAAATGCTGAAAGACCGTTTTGAAGATTTTCCCTATACGCAGTGGGTTGGTTCCGGAGAATTGCTGAAACGGCTGTCTGATGCGTCCATGGATTTCATTCTCTGTCATAATGTGCTGGAATATGTGGAACCGCCGTGCCGCCCTGCAATCCTGTCTGAGTTTTCCCGGATTCTCCGTCCGGGAGGAACGATTTCCATTGTGAAACACAATCGTGCCGGACGGGTGATGCAGATGGTGGTCCTGCTCAACAATTTTTCCCATGCGCGGCAGCTTTTACAGGGAGAGGATGGGAAGGCCGCGCAGTTTGGCGCGATTCGGTATTATGAAGTGCAGGATCTGCTAAAATGGTGTCCGGGTCTGAAAATAGAAAAAATATTTGGTTTTCGGACTTTTTGGGATTTGCAGCAAAACCAGGAGATCCAGAGGGAGCCATACTGGCAGGAACAGATGCTTTCCGTGGAACGGGAAGTAAGCGGGAAAACGGAGTTCCAGGGAATTGCTTTTTTTCATCATATCCTGCTTAAAAAATAAGTAATTATGAAAAAGGAGATATCCAGCGGATTTTGCGCCGGATATCTCCTTTTACAGCAGCATGGACTGTCCTGCTTCCAAATTTATCATGGCTTCTTTCAGGGCGAGGCCCCCGCCGAAACCGGTGAGCGTCCCGTTCTCTCCGATGACACGATGGCATGGGATGATAATTGGGATAGGATTTTTCCCATTGGCGGCGCCGACTGCACGGCAGGCTTTCGGGTTCCCGATCCTGCGTGCAAGTTCCTGATAACTGATGGTGTCCCCATATGGGATTTTTTGGAGTTCTTCCCATACTTTTTTCTGGAATTCGGTCCCCTTTGGCGAAAGAGGAAGGTCAAAGTCTCTCCGTTTGCCCAGTGCATACTCTGAAAGTTGTACGGCGGCACGTTCTAAAAGAGGAGTGGACTGTTCCGTACATTCCTTTGGGCGTTCTTTTTCCGGATGAAACAGGACAAAAGTAATAGCGCCATTCTCTTCGATAATCCCGAAAGTACCCAGGGCGGTTTCGACTTCCTTATAATATGACATGGGGGTCTCCCTTCTTGTGTTTTCTTTATCATACCCTAAAGAAAAGAAAAAGGGAAGTCTTTTAACCGCAGAAGAGATGGTTTCCGATTCGTACAATCACCGGGCGGGTGCGAATCCATTTATTAGAGGTCTTATTCGGATTATAATAATAGATAGCCCCTCCGCTGGGGTCACTGCCGTTGAGCGCCTCTTTTGCTGCCCGGACGGAGGATTCAGCGACTGGTTCATTGAATTGTCCGTCTGTAATCGCTGTGAATGCACCCGGCTGATAGATTACCCCGGCAATGCTGTCCGGAAAGGAAGGGTGTTCTACCCGGTTTAAGACGACGGCACCTACGGCGACCTGCCCGGTATAAGATTCTCCCCTGGCCTCGGCGGAGATGATTCTGGCCAGCAAATTGATGTCGTTTTGCGTATATCCCCCACTGGAGGAGGAACCGGAAGTAATCCCAAGGGCTTTTAAGGTTTTCGGACCCGCAATTCCGTCGGCAGAAAGGCCCTTGTCACGCTGAAAAGATTTCACTGCGTTTTGTGTGTTTGTCCCATAAATACCGTCTATCGTTCCCGGATTATAGCCGAGCTCTTTTAGCCTGGTCTGTATCTGTCGGACTTCATCCCCACGGGAGCCATATTTGGATAGAGTCATGACAGAACCGGTTCCGCTCAAATTTGTAACCAAGCCAATTAAAAAGATATTAAGCATAATGATAACGAGAATACGGAGAATTCTAATTGTTTTGTCTTCCATTGAAATTTTACCTCCCGATTTGACATGGTACATATTCTTTCCAAAAACGGGATGGTTATCCGCTTTTTAGCCGGAACGGTTTTCTTTTTTGCAGAATATCCTGGTAAAAGGAAATTTTGTAATAAAGGAGGAGCTATATGTGGTACGATGTATTTTGGATAGTCGTCATTTTTGCGGCAGGGGTTTTTGCAGCTATGACTTTAGGGAATATTTTATATGAGAGAAGACGAAAAGAAGAAACGGAAACAGAACTCTGTGACTTTGATATCCTGGTCATTGACAGTACAGTCGACTTTTTAGCGAAGACCATTGATAAGGTTCCTCTGAAAGAGAATGAGACAAAAAGACAAATCCTTTTCTCCCAGTCACAGCGTATTGCAAGAGAGCGTCTGATGCAGGCAGGGATGAAAATCAATGAGCAGACAGAACCACTAATTGACGAACGTATTCTGCTCCATATTGAAGAAATCGGGGCGGAATTGTAAATATAAAGATTATAAAAAGCAGAAGAAAAAAAGATCGAAAAAGATCGAAAAAAGGTATTGACAGGAGAGGGGGAGGTGTGATAATATAAACAAGCTGTCCGCAGGAAACGCCGTTTCCAGTAAACATCAAGAAAAGAAAATGGAAAACATGAAAAAAAGATGTTGACAAAGTCTTGAAGATGTGATAG
>CALDJI010000131.1 GCA_937901805.1 uncultured Clostridia bacterium
CCACCTTCGTATAAGAGGTGATTGAAAGCATCGCCGCATCATATAAGCTGTAAAAATTGTTTTTCGTTTTCCCCGCCCGACGGAGCTGCTGTTCATAAGGAATTTCGATCCGGTTAAAGCCGTGGCCATATTCTGCCACGATCCCGCGCAGAAACGGAGTGCTGTCATGCAGCTCCCGTAAAAGCTTGATAAAAGATTTGTCATATAGACCAAACCCCGTAAAATTTTCAATAAACTCTGTCCGGGACATCGAACGGATCAACTTGTAATACATCGTGCGCAAAAAATAGATCACTTTATTTTCCTTGCTGGAAGTCTTTACCGCACTGACGATCCGGTGTCCCTCCTCCCATTCCGCCACGAATTTAGGGATCATTTCAACCGGATCCTGAAAATCTGCGCACAAAAGCACCGTACAGTCTCCGTCAGACTGGCACATCCCGTAAAAAGGAGAGTTAAACTGTCCAAAATTAGCCACATTAAAAATCGCCTTGATCTTTTTATTCTCCTGACACAGACGGCGCAGCTTCGGGCGTGTCCCGTCTGTTGAGCAGTTATCGATAAAAAGGATCTCATAATCGTACTGCGGCAGTTCCCGCTCCATCACCTCAATCACCGCTGTGCTGATCGGCTCCACATTTTCTGTTTCATTATAACAGGGAATTACAACGCTGATTTTTTTCATGACTATTCTTTTAAACTTCCTTTCTTCATCCATTCCGCAGTTTTCAGGATTCCTTCCGCAAAATCATATTCCGGCTCAAATCCTGTATCTTCCGTAAGCTGTCTGATGTCCGCGCATAAATACATGACCTGATTTTTTGCATAGGGCAGCTTTCCGATTCCGTCCAGCAGGCTTTCTTGATTTTTTACCTGATCCGAAGTTTCTGCATTTTTTCCATATTTTCTTTCTATTTCAAAAGCTGCATCCCGGATCTGTACAATATAGTCCTTAAGCGGTTTTACCTGTCCGCTTCCCAGACAGTAGACCCTTCCATCAACTCCTTTTTCCCCCATCAGAAACAAGGCTCTTGCCGCATCCTTGTTGTAAAGATAATCCCACTGCTGCTCTCCCGCCGTAAACTCCGGCGATTTCCCCTGAAAAAAATTGTTCAGGGCACTCATTACCATTGTTGCGCTGCCATCCCCCGGTCCGTAGACGCTCAAAATCCTTGCCCAGATATGTTTCATCTGAAGCTGTCCGCACAGCACTCTGCTCAGCTGCCCTGCACAGAGCTTTGCAATCCCATACCCGGTTTCAGGAAACGCAGGAATTCCTGCATTTAATTTTCCTTCGTATCTTCCATATTCCGCCTGTGATCCCGCCCCGACAAATGTATGACACCCGAACCGCTTTGCAAGTTTTACTGCATCTAATGTATACGAAATGTTCTGCATCTGAAGCTCTGTGTCATTCCGTGCAGCGCCAAAAGTTCCGCTCCATGCCAGATCAAAGAAAACTTCCCACTCTTTTCCGGTATCATTCTGCAGGTTTTGATATTCTTCCATTCCGGCATAGAGAACCATCACACGGGAATCCTCCGGAATTACAGACAATCTTTTGGAATCCCTACGCACCAAAACCAGAACTTCCATATTTTCCTGCAGCAGCTTTTCCAGAAGTGCTGTCCCGATGACTCCTGTAGCCCCTGCAATTACCGCTCGTTTCATATGCCTCTTCCTCTCTGTTACTTCTCATATTCCGCCAGAGGCGTGATAAACAGATTGCTCCGGATCTCCTCCTTAGGCAGAAACGGGGTCAGATCCTCCAGCGGGGGAGAAAACAGCGAACCATCCTCCAGCTTTTTAGTTCCGCTCTTTGGCTCAAAAACCTGCTCCGGTGAGACAAAAATTTCACAGAATACCGCGCCATCATGTTCCAGCGCCCTGTCCACCAGCTCTTTCATTTCTTCATTGCTGCGTGCTGCCAGATACGGATAGCCAAAAGCCACAGCCAGCTTCCCGTAGTCCGGGAAAGACAGGTCGCCGCTCTCCGGCCCGATTCCTACCTTAGAATGTCCGGAAAACAGATTGTTCTGCGTCTGGCGTATGGAGTGATAGCCCTGATTATTGATTACAAACAGCTTAATTGGCAAGTGATTGGTCAAAACCGTCTGAAGTTCCTGAAGATTCATCATCAGGCTTCCGTCTCCTTCAATACATATGGTTGTCTCTTTCTGACAGGCAATACAAGCCCCGATTGCTGCTGGCAGCCCGTATCCCATGCTCGCCGACCCGCTGTTGATCAAAAAACGCGCGTCTTTTTTGATCACATAGTTCTGGCTTCCAACGACGCAGGCACTGCCGTTTGAAACCACCGTCACATTTTTCTCCGGCAGGGACTGGCTCAGATAGCGGATAAACGCATACACATTCGCGTATCTGCCGTCTTCCCTCCAATGCTTTTCCTGTGTAACCGGATATTTATTTTTCCAACTGCGGCATGCCTCCAGCCATTCCTGTCCGGAAAATACCGGTTGATCAAGCCTGCCCTGCGCTTCCATATTTTGATCGGCTATTCCCGCTATCCTCTCATTCAGCTTTTCAAAAAAAATCTTTGCATCCATACATACCGGAAGCTCCACATGGATCGTATGCTTT
>CALDJI010000132.1 GCA_937901805.1 uncultured Clostridia bacterium
GGCTGAATGGTTTGGATATATATTCGTCTGCGCCGCAGGCAAAACCGTTTATTTCATCATATTCCGTATCGCGGGCGGTAAGCATGACCACTGGAACTTCGGACAGTTCCCGGATTTTTCTGCATGCCTCATACCCGTCCATATGAGGCATCATGATGTCCAAAATCACCAGGGAAATCGTATCTCCCAGCTTTTCAAATTGTTCTACGGCCTGTTGGCCGTCCTCTGCCTGGATCACCCGATAACCTTCCCGGGAAAGATAGTTTGCAACCAGTTTTCTAATATTTTCTTCATCTTCTGCGATTAAAACGGTAATTTCCATGGATGTTTCTCCTTTGTCCACTCGATATCATAGAGCAAAAAATTGCTGTCTGCCGTTTTTTGATTTTATAGCCTTATTATACCTGTTCTCTATTAGAATCACATTATAACATGAACATTCCTGCTTTGACAGGCCGCTTTTTTCAAAAAACTTAGATTGAAATCATCGAAAAATAGATTTCTGGGTTCACTGCCCTACAGTTGGGGTGATTTTTTGAGGCAGGCAAAGGGGAACGCGTAAGCAAGCGAGGGATATCGTTTTGTAGGGAGCGAATAAAATACAGGCATATCCGGATTCAGATAAAATTTGGATTGTCACTCCCAAACAATATCATGGAAAGTGGGTGGTTTTGATAACTGACGAAATGTATTGTAAAAGGGTTTTGTATCCTCTGATAGTAGGAAAGGCGCTGCCGGTTTTGACACGGAGAATCACATGAGACGAAAAGTTTTGGAATACAGTAGGATATCTGCTCAGTGAAACAGGATTGGGAAAACAGAGAAAAATGGGCAGTTTTCTCCTGAAATCTCTTCAATACTACGGATTACATGGAAAATCGGTTGACAAGAAGGGGATAAAGATAGTATTATAAACTATATATTTGATGAAAGTTAAGAGGGTTTTTGCATGGTAAAAAGCATGACCGGCTATGGACGCTGCCAACAGACAATTGACGGACGTGATATACTGGTGGAGATCAAATCGGTCAACCACCGTTTTTTTGAGTTTTCTGCAAGGGTTCCCCGTGTTTACGGATATTTGGAAAGCCAGCTGAAAGGGTATTTACAGGGGAAGGTATCCCGTGGAAAAGTGGATGTTGGCGTCACGATTGTGACACTGGAGGGAATGGATGCAAAGGTGGAGGTCAACCATGCACTGGTCAGATCGTATGTAGACGCCCTGCGCAAAGTGGGATATGAATTTGCACTGAATGACGATCTGTCCATCTCTTCGATTTCCCGTTTTTCCGATATTTTTACTGTCCGCAAGAATGTGGAGGATGAACAGGTTATTTGGGACAGTGTGCGTACGGTTTTGGACGGGGCGCTGGAAAATTTCCTGCATATGCGCGAAATTGAAGGGGAACGGATGAAACAGGACATCTTTTCCCGCCTTGCTGTCATTGGGGAAAAGGTGTCTTTTGTAGAGCAGCGTTCCCCAAAAACAGTGGAAGAATACCGGAACCGGCTGTATGCCAAAATGCAGGAAGTATTGCAGGACGCCAAAGTGGATGAACAGCGTATTCTGACAGAAGCCGCCATCTATTCGGAAAAGATTGCGGTGGATGAGGAAACTGTCCGGCTGAGAAGCCATATCAGGCAATTTGAAAGCATTCTGGAAAGTGAAGAACCGATTGGACGCAAGCTGGATTTTTTGGTGCAGGAACTCAACCGCGAAGCCAATACCATCGGTTCCAAAGCGCAGGATCTGGAGATTGCCCGTGTGGTTGTAGACATTAAATCGGAAATTGAAAAAATCAGGGAACAGATTCAAAATATTGAGTAATCACAACGGAAGGAACGGATTTTTGTGAAACTGATTAATATCGGCTTTGGAAACATGGTGTCGGCGAACCGGCTTGTGGCAATTGTCAGCCCGGAATCTGCGCCGATTAAAAGAATTATACAGGATGCGCGCGACAGGGGATCGCTGATTGACGCCACCTATGGCCGGCGCACCCGCGCGGTTATTATCACAGACAGCGATCATGTGATACTTTCTGCAGTGCAGCCGGAAACTGTGGCAAACCGCTTAAACGACCGTGATGAGGATTTGGATGAGGAGATGACACAGGATGAATAACCGCGGGCAATTGATTGTTTTGTCTGGGCCATCCGGCTGCGGGAAGGGAACCATCTTGAAGGAAATGCTCCGGACAGAAGAAAAAATCCGGCTTTCCATTTCCCTGACCACTCGTTCTCCACGTCCGGGAGAGGTGGATGGCATCGACTATTTCTATGTGTCCAAAGAGCAGTTTGAACAGATGGTGCGGGACGGGGCAGTCCTGGAACATGCGGAATACTGTGAAAATTATTATGGTACTCCGCGCAGCAATGTGGAAAATTGGCGCGCGGAAGGGTACCATGTCATTTTGGAAATCGAACCGCAGGGGGCGTTCCAGATAAAGAAGAACTGCCCGGATGCAACTATGATTTTTATTCTTCCGCCTTCTCTGGAAGAGCTGGAGCGCAGGCTGACTGAACGCGGAACCGAGGACGCCGCTACTGTGCAAAAACGGCTTTCCGCTGCGGCCGAAGAAATCCGGCAGTCTTTGGATTATGATTACATTGTGGTAAATGACGTGTTGGATACCGCGGTGGAAGAGGTCCGTACCGTGATCCATGCACAGAAAAATAGCAGTGATTCCATGCGCCAGACAGTCTTGGACGTACTGGGAGAACGGTAAGGCTGATTGAAAAGCCGAGAGATGGAAAGGAGTTTTTTATTATGATGCTCAGACCTGCAATCAATGATATTTTAAAAGACGGACAGAGTTACTATTCTCTGGTAGTGGCTGTTGCAAAACGTGCGCGTGAAATTACCGAGGAATCGGAAAAAGAACATACCGTTTTGGTAGAAAAACCGGTTCAAATTTCCGTTAAGGAATTTGCAGAGGGAAAATGTAAGCTGATTGAGCGGGAAAACATTGGGCAGACGCTCGAATAGAAGGTGCGGGAGGAAACTCTCCCGCCTTTTTTGTAGGCAGTTTTTGAAGCTCTTTCCGGGAGGTGGCTTGTTATCCAATTGTTTTTGAGCGCCCTTGTTGCGGTGGATAAGGCGTCCATTCATTTTGATAAATTGTATTCCTATCTTGTTCCGGCGGAGATGGCGCAGGATATACAGCCCGGCTGCCGGGTACTCATCCCCTTTGGAACGGGAAATCGGAAACGCCAGGGGATTGTGATGAAAACCGAGCCGCTGAATAAACCGGATAAAAGGATGAAATACATCACCCAGCTGATTGATCAGGAGCCGCTGCTCACCCCGCGCGCTTTACAGTTGGTGGAATGGCTGAAATCTTTCGTTTTGTGTACTTATTTTGAAGCTGTACGGCTGATGATTCCGCCGGGAATTGACCGCAGTGTGGTCACTTATTATACTTTGGGCGAAATTCCTCCTGAGGGGGGAAAAGATTTTTTGGGCGATGCCATCTGCGAGCTTCTGCGCGGGCGGGAAGGACCGGTTTCTGAGCAGGAATTGATCACTCTCGGGGAACCGGATACGGTTCAAAAGGTACTGGATCGGCTGACAGAAACGGGTATTCTGTATAAAACTTTTGATACAATACAAAAAGTGAACGATGAGACCGTCCGAATGGTACGGCTAAGAGAGGATGCGGAGCAGAAGATTTTTTCTCTTGGTTCCAAGGTTACGGCAAAACAGCGTGCAGTGATCGAGGTGCTTCGGGAGGTGGAGAGCGCTTCTTTTAAAGAGCTCTGTTACTTGGCAGGCGTCACCCGGGTAGTTGTCCAGAACTTGGAAAAACACGGGATTGTGGAGTGCTATGAAAACAGGGTTTACCGCAGCCCGTACCAGTTGCTGCAAGGGGAGCGGGAGTCTCTGGAGGATATTGTACTCAATGAGGAACAGCAGGAGGCTTATGAGTCGCTGAAAGCACAATGCAAACGGGAACAAGCGGCGGTTTCCCTGTTATATGGGGTGACAGGC
>CALDJI010000133.1 GCA_937901805.1 uncultured Clostridia bacterium
ATCATCGAGCAGTGCAAGTCCGCACTGGAACGCCTCTATACCTGCCGGGACAACCTGGATTTTGCCCTGCAAAATGCTGAGGAAACCTCCGTTTCCAACCTGGAGGAGCTGCTGCGCACCATCCGGGACCGGAAAGACCAGTTCATCGCAGCCATGGACGACGATCTCAACACGGCGGACGCAATTGCCGTCCTCTTTGATTTTGCCCGCGACATCAACACCCAGATCAGCGCAAACCAGGTGAAAAGCCGCCAATATCTGACCGAAGCCGCCAAGGCATTTGACGAGCTGTGCGGAGTGCTTGGCCTGCTGTACAACCGCAAGGCGGACGACGGTATTTCCGAGGAGATAAAATCCCTGGTGGAACAGCGCACGGCGGCCAGAAAGGCCAAAGATTTCCAAACTGCGGACGCTATCCGCGACAAACTCAAAGAACTCGGCGTGGAGGTCAAGGATACCCCGCAGGGCCCCCAAATCCTGTTCCTCGATTAAATCAGACTCAAAAAATCCCCCGCATGTCTGCGGGGGATTTTTTATTGCATGGATATCAGGGCTTACTTTGCAGTGTTGATATATTTCCAGTTATCCTTGAGATAAGTCAGGCCGGAGAACAGGGTGAGCACGGCGGCAATCCACATCAGGATATGGCCAATCGTGAGCGCCGGGAAAGAGGCCGGGAGCCATCCCGCCTGCACACATTCCTGCATGAGCAAAATGACAATGACAGCCACCATCTGGCTGACCGTTTTCAGTTTTCCCCAGATATTCGCGGCAATCACCTGTTTGCTTGCCGCTACCATCCGCAAGGAAGTGACGATAAATTCCCTGGCAATAATGATGACCACGACAATACTGCTGGCAAAACCGAGTTCAATAAAACAGATCAGGGCCGAGGTCACGAGCAGTTTGTCGGCAACCGGATCCAGAAATTTTCCAAAATCAGTGACAATGCCGTCCCTTCTTGCCAGATAGCCGTCGAGAAAATCCGTAAAGGAGGCGGCTGCAAACAGGATGAGGGCGTACAGGTAATGGTGAGGCAGATCAAAAAGCAGGAAAAACAGGAAAAACGGGATGAGCACCATCCTGAGAACCGTCAGTTTATTCGGCGTGTTCATTTCCTTATGCCTCCTCTTCCATCCGCTCGCCCACAAGATCCCCGTCCAGCGTATCCGTGATTTTGACCTCCAGGTACTGGCCGACCTTCGGCTTGTTCTCTTTTGAAGAGGTGAAGAATACCTTTCCGTCAATATCCGGCGCGTCTTTATCGGTGCGGCCAAAGTAACATTCCGCATAGCGGTCGTACCCTTCCGCCACCACGGTCACGGTTTTTCCGATCATCCGGTTCATCCTGCGTTCCTGGATGGTATACTGTTCATCCATAATGATCTCCGCCCGGTGGAGCTTGACCTCCTCGTCAACCTGATCCGGGAAAGAGGCCGCAGGGGTCCCCTCCTCCGCAGAATAGGGAAAACAGCCGAGATGATCAAATTTCGCCTCCTTGACAAAGTCGCAGAGATCTGCAAACTGCGCCTTGGTTTCCCCGGGGAAGCCGACAATCAGGGTCGAACGCAGGGAGATACCCGGCACGCGCTCTCTGATTTTCTTAATCAAGGCCAGCAGGCTGTGCTTATCGCCCACACGGTGCATCCGTTTGAGGATCTCCCCGTCGCAGTGCTGCATCGGGATATCCAGGTATTTGACGAGTTTTTCCTCGTTTGCGAGCACATCCAGCAACTCGTCCGTGATCCGTTCCGGGTAGGTGTACAGGGTGCGAATCCAGCGGATCCCCTCCACCTTGCACAGCTCTTTCAAAAGCTGCGGAAGTCGGTTTTCCCCATAGAGATCCTCGCCATAGCGGGTCGGATCCTGGGCGACGACAATCAGTTCTGTAATGCCGTTGCGGGCAAAGCGGCGCGCCTCATCCAGGATATCCTCCATCGGTTTGCTGCGGTAACGCCCGCGGATCATCGGGATTGCACAGTAAGAACAGCGGTTATTGCACCCCTCGGCAATTTTCAGGTAGGCATAAAACGGCAGGTTGGTAAGCACCCGATCCCCGGACAGGGGCAGTTTTTCCTTCTCATCAAAGGCGGCAATCTGTTTACCCTTTTCCGCCAGGGCCTGTTCAACAATCCCCACGATTTCTTCATTTTTCCCAATCCCCAGGATCACATCGACTTCCGGAAGCTCCTGCGCCACCTGTTCCCGGTAGCGTTCCGACAAGCATCCGGTGACAACGACGCACTTGATGCGCCCTTCTTTTTTGAGAGTGCAGAATTCCAAAATCGTTTCAATGGATTCCTTTTTCGCGTCTTCAATAAAGCCGCAGGTATTGATGATGACAACATCTGCAAGCGCAGGGTCCTCCGAAATCTTATAGCCCGCGTTTGCAAAGCTTGCCAGCATCATTTCCCCGTCCACCTGATTTTTCGGGCAGCCAAGGGACATCATTCCTACTCGTGTAGCCATGGTTTCCTCCTATAATAAAAAGCGGGGCTTTTTCTACAAAGCCCCAGCTTTGCTTATTCCTGCGGCAGTTCCTCCTGCCAGTCTTGTTCTTCCAAATACTGTTTCAGTGCCGCACGCACATCACTATGCGAATACCCCCTGCGCAGCAGGGCGGCATATACCCGCCGCATGCCGGCTTCGTCGGTGAGTTTGCGCGCAAACTTCCGGCGAATCAGGCGCACCAGACGCTCTGCATCATCCTCTTCCAGCTGATCCATCGCTTCCTCAGCGAGCTCCGGGGATATCCCCCTGTGGGCAAGTTCCCGTCGGATAGAGCGCCCGGAGAGCATCTTTTCCCTGGAAAGGCTGCGGGCAAGCTTTCCGGCATATTCCGCATCGTCCAGATAGCCGAGTTCCTCAATCCGGCCGGCTACCGTCTCCGCCACCTCATGCTCTACCTTATTCTCAAGACGGTCAATTAATTCCTTCTTGGAATAATCCCGGTAGGAAAGCAGCTGATAGGCCTTTTCCCGTGCCTTGACCGTATCCGTCCTCACGCGGAGCTCTTCAAGCTGGGCGGGGGTAATCTCCATCCCCTCTTTCAGCCCCATGGCGGCAAACGCCTCCGTATGGGCGGCAAGGGCATATTCCCCTTCTATGTACAGATAGAGGTATTTCGCGTTTTTCTGTTTTGCCTGTGTAATGCGCATTACAAATCGTCATCCACTTCAATATCTACTTTGATTTCCTTGGAAGCGGATTTTTCCGCCGCCGGGGACGCCGGTTGGCCGACCGGTTCCGTCTTGACCGGGGCGGCGCCCTTTTTCGGCTTCCCGCCGCGCATGGCAAGGAGCTTGTCGCCGTTTTCCCGGATCTTCTTGTCAATTTCCTCTACCAGTTCCGGGTGCTGCACGAAATAATTTTTCACATTGTCGCGGCCCTGGCCGAGGCGTTCCCCGTTATAGCTGAACCATGCGCCGCTCTTGTTGACAATATCCAGTTTGACGGCGAGATCCAGCGTCTCCCCTTCTTTGGAGATGCCCTGCCCGTACATGATATCAAATTCCGCTTCCCGAAAGGGGGGCGCAACCTTGTTTTTTACCACTTTGACGCGGGTGCGGTTGCCGATCACCTCCGTGCCGGATTTGAGCGCTTCCACCCGGCGGACGTCCAGCCTGACGGAAGAATAAAACTTGAGCGCACGGCCGCCCGGTGTGGTTTCCGGGTTTCCGTACACAACGCCGATCTTCTCACGCACCTGGTTGATGAAAATGGCAACACAGTTGGATTTACCGATGACGCCGGTCAGCTTACGCATCGCCTGTGACATAAGCCGTGCAAGAAGGCCAACGTGTGTGTCACCCATCTCGCCGTCGATTTCCGCTTTGGTGACCATCGCGGCAACCGAGTCGAGGACAATGATGTCAATGGCTCCGGAACGCACCAGCGCTTCGGTAATTTCCAGCGCCTGTTCCCCCGTATCCGGCTGGGAGACAAGCAGCGAATCAATATCCACGCCGAGGGCTTTGGCATAAATGGGATCCAGCGCGTGTTCCACGTCGATAAACGCCGCTTCACCGCCCATTTTCTGCGCTTCTGCTACGGCATGGAGCGCCACGGTTGTTTTACCGGAACTTTCCGGCCCGTAGATTTCAATAATCCTGCCGCGCGGCAGGCCGCCGATCCCAAGCGCAATATCCAGCGCAATTGACCCGGTCGGGATGGCCTCCACATTCATGGCAGTGGCCTGCCCGAGTTTCATGACAGCGCCCTTGCCGAACTGTTTTTCTATCTGGGCAAGCGCCGTTTCCAAAGCCTTTTGTTTATCCGCCATATTGGATGAATCCTCCTATAATCGAATCAAAAATCATTTGTTCGCAACCGATACTATTATATACTACAGATCGGGCAAGCGCAACCTTATTCCGGCCTATTCCGCCATTCTTTTTCTGGCGCTTGCCACACGGTCATTGCCGGAAAAATCCTGCTCGATGAGGATGTTTTCCATGCCCGCGCGGGCAAGGAGATCCTGAAGTTCCTTCCCCTGGGAAAACCCGATCTCAAAGACAAAATACCCGCCCAGTTTGAGTACAGGGAGATAATTTTCTACAATTTTCCGATAAAAATACAGCCCGTTTTCCCCTGCAAACAAGGCGCTTTGCGGTTCATAGGCCAGGACATCCTCCCCCATCAGCCCGCGCTCGCTTTCGCGGATATAGGGGGGATTGGAAACAACCAGATCGCATGCCGGAAGCATCCCTGCGCTCCCTGTCCGTGTGACGTCCGCACGGACGGGGTGAACCCTGGAGGACAATGCCTGCACATTCTTTTGCAGGTAGACAAAGGCCGCTGGTTCCCATTCCACGGCGTAGAAATCCGCATCCGGGAATTCCCGTTCGAGCGCCAGGGCGATACAGCCCGTCCCGCTGCACAGATCCGCTACAACCGGACGGGAACAGCCTCTGAGCAGTTCCACTGCACGCATAACCGCAAATTCCGTATCGCTGCGGGGGATCAGAACCCCTTCCCCGACAGACAGGGGAATCCCCAGAAAGCTGGTCTGGCCGGTAAGGTATTGCAGCGGATACCCCTGCGCCCGCTTTCTCGCGGCGGACAGCAGGTATTCTTCCTGCTCTTTGGAAAGAGGATCCTCCCCAAAGAGCAACAGATCCCGGTGATCGCACCCGCACAGGAATTCCATCAAAAAGCGCGCTTCCTGTGCGGCGTTTTCCCCGCTGAACGGCAGGAGAATTCGCCTTGTCTGCAAAAAAGCCTCTCTCTTTGTCATATTACCACCGATCCAGTCCCTTTTCCTGGGGGATCACGCGTTCCATTGCCGCAATGGCCACCTCAATCTGGCGGTCGTCCGGTTCGTTGGTGGTCAAGCGCTGCAGCCACAGGCCGGGCGCAGAAATCGCCCTCGTCACCGGGTTGTCATGCCGGCCGGCGAGTTTAATCAGTTCATAGGCCACGCCGATTACCACCGGCATGAGCAGAATTTTAATCCCAGAACGGAGCAGGACATTGTCCCATGGGAGAATGGGCAGGGAAAAGACCAGAATCCCGATGATCAGGACAATCAAAATAAAGCTGGTTCCGCAGCGCGGATGGAATCGAATCTGTCTGCGAATATTTTCCACAGTCAGCGGCTCTCCCGCTTCATAACAGGCGATGGTCTTGTGCTCCGCGCCATGATAGCAAAATGTAGTATGGATTTCCTCCATACGGGACACCGCCGCCAGGTAAATGACAAAAATCGCAATCTTAATCAGACCTTCCACCAGGGATTTGGCCCATCCCAGATCAAAAAGCATGGATAGTCCCTTGACCGCCAGCGCAGGAAGGTAGATAAACAGGAACACCGCCAAAATCACGCCGAGAATGGACGCCGCCCCCATTAGAAAATTGGAAAATTTATCCGAAAAGACGCGATCCAGCCACTGTTCAAGCCGGGAAGGTTCCCCTTCTTCTTCCATCCCCGCCTTTTCTGCCGACTTCATCATACATTTGTAACCCACAACCAGGGAATCCACAAAATTGACGCATCCCCGGATAACCGGCAGTTTTAAAATTTTCGGCCGCTGTTTGACAGCGCCTGGGATCATCTCCACGTCAATGGTCCCGTCCGGCAGCCTGGTCGCCATGGAGACCGCCTGCGGCCCCCGCATCATAATCCCTTCAATCAGCGCCTGTCCGCCGATGCTGGTTTTAAACGCCTGTTTTTTTCTACTCAATCTTTCCATAACCTCCCAAAATATTGAACTTTCTACAGCATAACAACCGATACAGGTTTTTCTTTCCTGAGGCACGCCCTCTGCCAACACTCGGACGGATTATTCATTGGAAAGGCCCAGCGACAGGACATCCGAATATTTGGAAAACAGCACATGGGTATATCCGTTGAATTTCTTAATGGACAGCCCCGTATCTGCCTGCCCGTTTTTAGACAGGGCTTCTTTGAGCGTATTCAAATCAGAAACCAGTACGGAGAGATAAGCCCTTTCCGATTCAGAAAGCTTTCCATCTGCTAAAAAGCCCTCGCACAGAATTGTGCCGTTATATTCCATTCCCGTGAGCAGGGTCTGCGCAATACCGTCAAACCTGCCAAGCTGATAATTGTAAAAGATATCGGAATCCACAAATATTCTGCCGTCTTCCATAACGGTATCCAGTACAGTCAGAGAAACTACTGTATTCACCAGCTGTTCCTGCGTTTCGTTTTGCAGCAAAGACTGTACCTGTTCGGACGCGACAGTCAATTTGCCGTAAAATTGTGAGAGAAATCCCTTTTTCCGCCCTGATGATTGGGAGAGCGTCACAACCAGGACCGCGCACAGCCCCACTATCAACCCCCCTGCAAGCCAGGGAAGAATTTTTGTAAACCGATTTCTTTTCCGGGCCTCATAGACCTCGATACTCAAAGCCATCTTCATCCTTTCTGTCCGGCCATTATTGAGACTGGCCTTCCCTCATTATAATGCACCGGCCGGGGAACATCAATAAAAATCCTGCGGGTACGTTCGATAAGCTGTAAAACTTCTGTAAACACTGTAGTTTCGCGGTTTTTCAACAAAGGATACAATTGACAAACAGGCGGACAGGAGGGTACAATAAAATTTGGTTTGAACTGGTGAAAAAAGATTAAAATACGGCTAAAACGCCGGACTGAGAACTATGAGGTGACTAGAAACGTGGGCTTATTAGAAAAGATTTTCGGCAGCTACAGCTCCAAGGAACTCAAACGCATTGACCCCATCGTAAAATCCGTCCTCGCTTTAGAGGACAAGTATGCGGCAATGTCGGAAGCAGAGCTCAAGGGCATGACTGCTGTTTTAAAGGAGAGACTGGAAGACGGAGAAGACCTGGACGACATCCTGCCGGACGCATTCGCGACCTGCCGGGAGGCCTCCTGGCGCGTACTGGGTATGAAGCATTTCCCCGTACAGATTGTCGGCGGCATTGTACTGCACCAGGGGCGTATTGCGGAGATGCGCACCGGCGAGGGAAAAACGCTGGTCGCAACCCTCCCTGCCTACCTCAATGCGTTGTCCGGAAAGGGCGTGCATATTGTCACAGTCAACGACTATTTGGCAAAACGCGACTCGGAATGGATGGGAAAAGTCTATACCTACCTCGGTTTAAAAGTCGGCTTGATTGTTCACGGGCTGGACAACGAGCAGCGCCGGCAGGCGTATAACGCCGACATCACTTACGGCACCAACAACGAGATCGGGTTCGACTACCTGCGCGACAACATGGTCATATACAAGGAAAACCGCGTCCAGCGCCCATTTAATTTTGGTATCGTCGACGAGGTCGACTCCATCCTCATCGATGAGGCGCGCACCCCGCTGATTATCTCCGGCCCAGGGGACAAATCCACCGACATGTATACCCAGGTGGATCGGTTTGTCTGCCGCCTGAAAATGACCAAGGTGAAAGAACTCGACGATAAAGAGGATAACGATGCCCTGGAAGGCGATTACATTGTCGATGAAAAGGCAAAGACCGCGACCCTGACTAAAGCGGGTATCAAAAAGGCGGAGGAGTATTTCCACATTGACAACCTGACCGATGCGGAAAACATCACGCTCCAGCACCATATCAACCAGGCTATCCGCGCACACGGCGTCATGGTTCGGGATGTAGACTATGTCGTCAAGGACGGGGAAGTCATCATCGTCGACGAATTCACCGGGCGTCTGATGATTGGGCGCCGCTACAACGAGGGGCTGCACCAGGCCATCGAGGCAAAGGAACATGTGACCGTGGAAAAGGAATCCAAGACCCTGG
>CALDJI010000134.1 GCA_937901805.1 uncultured Clostridia bacterium
CGCAGAGGGTATCCCCCGTCAAAGTAGAAGCAAGCTTTGTAATTGCACAGATATCGCCCGCACCAACACCGGAAGCATCCTCCTGTTTCTTGCCGCGCAGGAAAACGAGTTTCCCCATTCTTTCCGGCTGACCGGTACGCATGTTAAACAGCGGAGTATCCGATTTCAATGTGCCGGTGACCACTTTCACATAGGAAATCTTTCCGACAAAGGGATCTGCCACCGTCTTGAACACATAAGAAGAAAACGGCTCCGCTGCATTGCATTCCACCGCAATGGTCTCTCCATTTTCATCAGAGGCAAACTCCGCGCTCGCCTCGCTGGCATTTGGGAGCAGTTCATCCATTAAATCCAGAAGCATATCGACTGCTGCCAAAGTCAGGGCAGAGCCGCAGATGACGGGGGTAATATTGCCATTTTTGACGCCGACGCGGATTCCCTGGATCATTTCTTCCCTGGTAAACTGTTCGCCGGAGAAATATTTTTCAAACAATTCCTCGTCTGATTCCGCAACCGCTTCACTGATGGCGGCAATCAGCCCATCCAGGCGGTGTCCCGTATCCGGCATGGAAACCTCGGTTGCTTTCCCCTGTTCATCGTATTGGTAAGCCTTCATATCAATCAAATTGATGTAGCAGACGACTTTCCGATCTTCTACATAGGGGACGACCAGCGGACAGACTGTCGGCCCAAATGCGGTTTTCAACTCCTCGAGTACTTTATAAAAATCTGCGCTTTCTCGATCCAGTTTGGATACATAGAACATATGGGCTTTTGCACTTTTTGTCGCCAATTCATAGGCTTTTTCCGTGCCGACAGAGACGCCGGATTTTCCAGACACACAGATAAGCACGCTTTCCGCCGGACGTGTCCCTTCCCGGAAGCCGCCCTCAAAATCAAACAGTCCCGGGGTATCAATCAAGTTGATCTTTGTATTTTTATATTCCACAGGCGCCACCGCGGTCGAAACAGAAGAGACTCTCCGAATTTCCTCTGCGTCAAAATCACAGACGGTATTTCCCTCCGAAGTTTTACCAAGCCTGTCGGTCGCGCCGCTTATAAACAGCAGCGCCTCTGCCAAAGAGGTCTTTCCTGCATTGCCATGCCCTGCAAGTGCGACGTTTTTGATGTTTTGCGAAGTGTACTGTTTCATCGTAATCTCCCCTTTCAGCCTGTAGCTGATTAAATTTTCAAAATTGGCTTAGGCAATCATTGTATAAATTATCTAATGAAGCCTTCACTTCTGTTAATGATTATATCCTAAGTTCACATACAAATCAACCATCAAAGCATAAAACAGGCAAAAAAAGGCCTTTCGCATGATAAAATTCCTGCGAAAGGCTTTGTGTATTTTTCATAAATGTGTGGAAAATCAATACCTTTTTATATTCGTAATGATTACAGTTGCTGCAATCCAAAATACCTGGTAAATCAGCACAGACAACAGTTTAATAACCGAGGTGGAACCAAGCAGGGTAAAAAGAATAATTAATGCCAGCCCAATCACCGCAGAACACAGATAAAAGGCAGACGTCAGGGACAGGCTGCTTCTGAGCTTAATACAATCTACCAATACTTTAAAATAAGCCTCGATATAAGCAACAGATGCTTTCATATTGCTGCGGGGGGCACATTTTTGATCATATTCTGCATACAGATACTGTGGAATCATGCTGAGCATTCCGACATCCACACCGCACATATTGGCTATTTTTGTCTCGTCCAAGTTGGAGTCCGTTGTCTTGATGTAGACTTTAAAGCCGGCTGCTTCCACATTCTGCATTGCCTGGCGCACACTTTCCGAGACGCGATAGAGCACCAAAAACATTGCGCTCAGTTCCCCGTCCACCGCTACATAGACGACATACTGGTTGCCTTTTGCCGTGCGCTGTTCATACTGCACCTTTGGAATACTGATGGAGTGGTTCAGCATCAGCTGGCGGTTGCCTACCAAAACACGCTTTCCATCCACCCAGCCGGAAAGCCCCATCCCGTCCTCATAGATGACGGAGTCAACGTCTTTGAGCAGATCCCGGCGGTTTTGCAGAATCTGCAAAAACAGTCCGGACAACGGGCTGTCTACCCGGCAGACAAGGCTGGCCGCATTGAGAATCGCCTCATCCATACGGGGTGTGTTCATCATTTTTATCCCGTTGACCTCCACGTCGCTCGGGCGGATAATCTCACTGACGTCTACCATAATCCCAAGTGCATCGCCAAACTCGGAAACTGCAGAAGCCCCCGTAATCATCGCTCCCGCCTTGGAAAGGGATTTTCCCGCCCGAAGAAGGGGGAGATTCATTCCGAGAACGGCGGCCGGTACACACATACATTCTACTGCCGCAAATACAGTGACCGCATTATAAAGGTTGCCAGTCAGCAGATAGCAGGCAACCGCAGTAACCAGGCCTCCTCCAAAGCAAATTGGCGCCAGATACCGGCTAATCTGATCCGCATTGTCCGGCGCATAGGAATTCTCCAGAAAACCATTTAAAAAACCTGCTTTGGCGTGACCAACTACTACAGTATCTTCCACCCGGGGAATTTTAGTCATATCAAAGACAAAATCTTCATCCTTTACTACAAAAGCCCCAAATTTGTCGTACTGACTTGACGCAAGGCGGAAATTCCTGCGAATCCTGTCCACCAAACAGAGTTTTCCAGCACAATTGCACAATAAAATCAGAAGCGCTACCGGGGCCAGTACCTGCAATCCATCCGGTTGTGCGGCCAGTTCCGGTTTCGAAAGAAATACAGCTCCCTGCACTGCCGCCCCAATCACGGCAGCCGCACAAAAGGAATCCGAATCTGGAGAAAAGGTGAAAAGGGAGGCAATTCCCCTGCCAATTACTCCAACACATATCAGAGCGCCGGCAATCAAAAGCCCAAAGTTCACCAGCAAAAACAGGAATGGATCCTCATTAACTGAAATCGCAGAGGGGATTGGCAGGGCAAAACGCGAACTTAAGCCTATGTAAAGCGAAAGCACGGTTAAAACAGCCACAACACTCAGACGAAAAACCACTTTAAAGCGGGTATAGCGGAGATCATTGTGAACGGATTCCGTATCCTCATACTCTTCAAAATCGTCAATACTCTGCTGTTTGGGAACAGTCTCCTCTTCCTCTTCTTCATCGGGTTCCTCTGTGTCAAACAGATGGAATTTCTTTACCTTTTCTTCCCGCTTTTTACTCAATTCTTCGTGCATGGAGAGAACCTCTTCGCTCACTTCAAAAGAAGTTTCCTCCTCATTCATTTCTGGCGGCTCTGCATCATCAGTCTGTGCCGGGAGCACATTCTCATTTTGCTCTTCCTCTGGTTTTTCCTCCCTTTTCTCTGGAAGATTGAGTTTCAGAGAGGACTTGGTATCAAAAAGCAGGGGGGCCGTATCACGGAAAACAGAATTTCCAGCTGCTGCCCGCTCAAAGGCCTCTGTAACACTTTGGCGAAGCGCTTTTTGCGACTGTATATTCTGTGCCTGTGCTCTGGCAAGTTTTTGTTCTCCGCCCACGATTCCGTATCTGCTCTTTCCAGGTTCTCCGGAAAGCTGCTGGGTAAAAGTCAGGCCAATTTTTGCCTGAAGCCTTGCCTGCATCCGTTCCCGGGAAACTCGTTCCATCGATATTTCCTCGGACGTTCTTTCATCCCTCATGGGTT
>CALDJI010000135.1 GCA_937901805.1 uncultured Clostridia bacterium
GGCTCATGAGAATCGAGTTGATGCACACGGATTTTCCGGAGCCGGTAGCGCCAGCGATAAGCAGATGCGGCATTTTGGCAATATCCGCCACAATGACTTTGCCTGCAATATCGCGCCCAAGCGCAATGGTCAGATTGCTCTTTGCATCCACAAATTCATTGGAATCAATGATTTCCCGGATGGAAACCATACTCTGCACACGGTTTGGGATTTCAATGCCCACGGCCGCTTTATTCGGGATAGGCGCTTCAATCCTTACACCGGCTGCGGCGAGGTTGAGGGCGATATCGTCCGCAAGCCCGGTGATTTTGCTGATTTTTACGCCGGCGGACGGCTGCAGCTCAAAACGGGTAACTGCCGGGCCTTTGGAGATATTAATAATTTTGGTCTGCACGCCAAAGCTCTTGAGCGTTTCCACCAGGCGGTCGCCTTTTTTGATTTCATCGCTCATATCCCCTTGTGTAGAGACTGCCGGTTCGTTGAGCAGCGTGATCGGCGGACCGTATTCCTCTACAGCCGGCAGTGAGGGTTCCTCCTGCTGGGGAATGGGCTGCGGCATCGCCTCTGGGACAGGAGTAGCCGGAGGCACAGGCGCGGCAACGGATTCTTCGGAGGAAGTAAACTCCCGGAGGGGTTCATCCTCGAGATCCTCTTGCTCCGGAATCCCCACCTTTTGTGCCAGGGTGAGATCCTGCTGTGCCTGCTCCTCTTTTACCGTATCCTGGTAGTGTTTGATGGCGCGATCAATGGCTTCATCAAATTCTGCCTGCTGTTCATGCGGTAAAATAACGCCCAGTTCCTTTTCCAGCGGATTTTTTTCTTCCTCCTGGGCAGGAAATTCTTCCGGTGCTTCGGCGGCCATCACTTCGATAGGGGTAAAGAGATCCTTAACCGAGACAGGTTCCTCCTGTTCCAAAACAGGAACAGGAGGCTCCTGCGCAGCAGAAACCGGAGTAATCTTATCAAACTCAATACGCGGGGCAGACGGCACAGACGACGCCGTCTGTGCCTTTGACTCTTTTGTGCCGAATATCCCAAAAAACTGGCGTTTGGAAGATGATTCCCTTTCTTCCTTATGCGGAGCATCCAGCGGGACGGGCATCTCCGCCGGGACGGCTTTCGCAGCACGCTGTTTTTTAGAATCCGGCCCCAAATCCACATCAATATTAAAGCGCGCTTCCCTTGCGGCGCGGGCCTCCTTATGTGCCTGTGCCTGCTCGATATAGGTAGTTTCCAACTGCTTTACCGGCTTGGAAACCGAGCGGAACAGATCAATAAGTGTAAAACCGGTAAAAATCATCAGAAAGACAAAAATCAACAGGACAATGGTAATTCCCGCGCCAAGATTGCCAAACAGCGAGGAAAGCGGCCAAGCCACCAATCCCGCCGCTACGCCGCCGCCGCGGAGCTTGATCCCATCGGCGTACAAAGAAGCAATCTTATCAAAAAAGGTTTGGCCGGTAATTTCCGCCGATCCGAAGATCTGAATGGCGCTGGAAATCAAAATAAGAAGGAGGAACGCTTGCACCACCTTGACGCCAATCGCGTGAAAGGGGCGATCCAGGGAGGCCAGGACTGCGATATAGATCATGAGCGGAGCGATTAAGAACGCGCAGGCCCCAAACAGGCCAAACACCGCATCATGGCAGAATTTCCAGACGTTTTGCCCGGGAATCAGGGTCAAAGCAGCAAACAGGATGCCTACCGCAAACAAGACCACCGCCCAAAGCTGCTGGCGGTGCCTGCGCATTTCTTCCATCTGGGCCTTGGTAGGCCGTTTAGCGGCGGGCTTTTTGGAAGCCGCCGGCCTGCGTGTTGTCTTTCGTTTTTGCTGTGGCATTTCGCCGCACCTCCATGACTGCCGGAACAAAAAGGTTCACGCCCGGGGTTCCGGCAGGTTCCTGAGGCGTTTCATATGTAAAGTTCCTTCCGTTTACACACGGAAGGAAGTGGATTCTTCAAAGGTTTTGGACTGGTTTGGGCGGATAAACGCCACCCCGGGCGCATACTGCGGATTGAGATAGTCGCGCGGGTTAGTGGAAACAAGCCGGCACAGGGTTTCCTGCGCGCCGTTTCTGCATACCCCAAAATAGGCGTTTCCCTGTTCCACAAACTCCTGCGGCTGTTCCGCCAGTTCAGGAAACAGGACGCACTGCTCAGGGAGAACCGTATGCAGGATCATACTGTCTCCCCCTTTTCCAGGGCGCCTGGATCGGATTTTTCCCCGCCGCTTTCAATGAGTTCGTAGAGTTTGGCGATAGCGTCGCTCAATCCGCCCAGGCCGTCAATCAGCCCCTCTTCCACCGCCTGCGTCCCATCAATAGAAGTGCCGACGTCCATCATCAGCTCCCCGGTCTGCATCATCAGCTTTTCAAAGCGTTCGGCAGTAATTCCGGAATTTTCCGTTACAAAGCTGACAATCCGCTCCTGCATCTTTTCAAAATAGGAGAGCGTCTGCGGGACGCCGAGCACCAGGCCGTTCATCCGGACCGGATGAATGGTCATGGTTGCCGTAGGGACAATAAAGGAATACTGGGCGCTGACAGCCAGCGGCACGCCAATCGAATGCCCGCCCCCAAGCACCAGGGAAACCGTCGGTTTTTTCATGCCGGCAATCAGTTCCGCAATGGCAAGACCGGCCTCCACATCCCCGCCAACCGTATTGAGGATAATGAGCAGGCCTTCGATTTCCGGATCCTCCTCAATCGCGACGAGCTGTGGGATCACATGCTCATACTTGGTAGTCTTATTTTGGGATGGAAGCGTATAGTGCCCTTCAATCTGTCCGATGATGGTCAGGCAATGGATGACATGTTTTCCTTTGGTTGGAGTAACGGAACCCATATCCACAATCTGCTGTGCCTGCTGGGAATCCCCCCCATCATCTTTTGCCGGGGAAGTTGGCTCTATCGGTTCATGAACCGCTTTGGGTTTCTTTTTCTTATCTTTTGACACGCAATCACACCTTTCAGAATGCCGGAATTGCCGGTTTTTCCTAGTGTTCCCCTCTTCTTCTGCTCTATTCAGACAGGCTGGGAATTCTGCGCGCCAACTACTTTACATAAGTATTTTTATTATAGCATGTGCAGGATAATTGTCAAACAAATCGGTGTACAGATTACCCGAAAAAATGACAAAAAGAGAATGACATATTTCTGATTTCCGTTTTTTATGGTTTTACGTACAAAAACAGGGGTATGGTCAGCCGCCCGCCATACTCCTGTTCCCCTTTTCCCGTCTTCTACCGTATCCATCGTGCAGCCTCATACCAAATGGAAACTACAGCAGGCGCCGTTTTGCAATTTCCCGTATTTTTCAATATCCACTATCAAAAGCCCCTCTTTTCCCATAGGCAGTGATTCCCTTATTTTTCCCCCTGCAAAATGATAACAGCCGCCGAAAGCGGAGGTTTTTCCATCGGCAATTGAATTGATAAAGAGCACATCCGGGCAAACCGTATTTGCCTGCCTTACATAATCCGCAAGTTCAATGTTTCTCCATTCATCTATGGAAAAGTCGACAAATACAGGCCAGAACAGCAAATCCGCCCCTTGGCGGAAGCGTTCGGGATAATCCCATAAATCCCCGCACAGGGCGATCAGGCAGTTTTTGCCCTTATACGAAAACATGCCTGCCTCCCGGCCTTCCCGGTAGTGCGAATCCGTACACAAGGGATCTTTCCAGCCCCTGGAAATCCGGCGGTAATGGTGGAACCATTCTCCGCCGCTCAAAACCGCACAGGAAGAATACAGTGCATCTTCCCCCGCCTCAATAAAGCCCAGCAGTAGGTCGACGCCGATTTCAGCAGTCCATCGCGACAGCCTGTTGAATATTGGCGAGGACAGGGGCACAGCCCTGTTTTTATCAGTTTCATAATCCCATTCCAGGCATTCAAATCCCTGCAGATAGCTTTCGCCGAAACATAGCAAATCCGCGCCCATCGTCTTTGCCTGACGCATATATTTTTCTATCTGCGACAGATTGAATTTGAGATCGCAGTCTATAAACTTTGCAGAGGCCAATGCTATTTTCATAAAAACCCCTCGTAAAAGCAATTTCATGGCGGCGCACATGATACCATCAACTCCTTTTCCCGGGCGGTCCTCATTCCACCGGAGAGCCCGGCTCCCGCTTTCCCCGCCCAATCCGGCGGCTCTTTCGCCGCAGGAGGAAAATCAGCACACCGCAGAGGATGGGGACAGCAAAAAACAAAAGTCCGGTTCTGGTATGAAATAGGAGAGCCCGCAACGTCTTTAGATTCTCATAGAGAAAACCATACTGAAAAGGAGTTTGTTACAAGCCGGGCGTGTGCTTTTTCCCGGGACATGTCTTTTCACTGTACACCTGATAGATTCCAGCGCCAGAAAACAGCGCCATGACAAGATACCCCACAGACAATCCCCACCATGGGATTTCATTCACAGGATAGAAAAACAGCAGGCAATATCCGCGCAGGCCGGAAAGAACCAGATCCGGGGCAATCCCATACGCGAGGAATACTGAAAACCCCAGGCACCCCCATGCAAGCATCCCTATCAAAAAAACGGTGCTCCGCTCTTTATAAAGGCACACAGACAACAGGAAGCAGAGCAGCAGATACCCCGCAAACAGAAGAATGCTCCCAATCCCCCCGATCCTATCCTGCGGAAGGAACGCCAGCAATCCAGGCAAAAGCAATATCACCGGGCAGAGCGCTTGAAAAAGCCGCTTGCGAAAGGAAAGGCTCCGCTCCACCTTTCCCCGCCCGGCATAGCGGTACAGTAGCAGCAGGAGAGCCGCCATGCCGCTATCGATCAGGAATAAAAGCAGATAGTTTTCCTGATCAATGAGGAAAAACGAGTGGTAAAAAGCGGGCAGCAGCAGGAAGTACAGCCCCATGCTCCCGGACAAAAAAGTGAAAGCAGCCGCTGCCAGCGCAGCAACCCAGTAAATCAGCAGAAATTTTAAAAATTTGGAAAACCCAATGGAAAGGGACAAAAGCGCGAGCACAACCGTTCCCACTGAAACCAAAGCCAACCAAATCCAGGCGTTTTCCTCTTTGGGATACCA
>CALDJI010000136.1 GCA_937901805.1 uncultured Clostridia bacterium
TAAATCCGATTACTTTTGCGTGCAGACACTGTCCTTTCAGTGACTGAATCACCTTTTTGGGGCCATAAACAGAATCGCCTGCCAAAGGATGGCCAATGGAAGCCATGTGTACCCGAATCTGATGAGTACGCCCGGTCTCCAGCCGTAAACGCACATGGGTAAATCCTTCATAGCGGGCCAATACCTGATAATGCGTTACAGCTTCTCTGGAATGGAACTGCGTCACGGCCATTTTCTTTCTGTCCTGCGGATGCCTTCCAATGGGTTTATCGATCGTCCCAGTTTCCTCTTTCAGATTCCCATAGACAACTGCCTCATAGATTCTGGTAAAAGCATGTGCCTTTATCTGGGCGGCCAGATGCTGGTGAGCCGCATCAGTTTTGGCCACAATCAACAAACCGCTGGTGTCCTTGTCAATCCGATGGACAATACCTGGCCGGATCACCCCGCCAATCCCAGATAAACTCCCTTTACAATGATACAACAAGGCATTGACCAACGTTCCTGAATAGTTTCCCGGCGCCGGATGTACCACCATACCCTTTGGTTTATTGACCACTAACAGGCTGCCATCTTCATAGACAATTTCCAGCGGTATCGCTTGTGCATCCACATTCAGTTCCTGCGGGGCAGGAATTTCCACTGTGATTTCCATTCCAGATTTCAGACGTGTATTTTTTGCCACTGTTTTTCCATTAATCCGGACATGTCCATCCTCCATTAGCTTTTGCACCATGGAACGGGTTAATCCCTCAATTTTTTCAGAAATATATTTATCCGCACGGGTCCCTTCCTGTTCACAAATCAGCCGCACTACTTGTATTTCCTGATCCATATTCATTTTCGTGCCTGTTTGGGTTCTGTGTGGAAAAATAAAAGCCAGATAATAAACATTATCATTGCTGCACTAACACACATATCCGCAAAATTAAATACTGCAAAATTGATTGCGCAAAAATCCAGATAATCCACTACATAGCCGCGGAAAATCCGATCAATCAGGTTTCCGATCCCCCCGCCAATTGCAAGAGAAAGGGCTGCCAGCAACCATTTGGAGTGAATTTTTTTCATGAAAATGACAACAAGTCCCGCAATAAGAATGACTGCCGTACCGCCAATCAATAACCACCATTGCTCTTCCATTAGTCCGAAAGCCATTCCCCGGTTTTCCAGATAACGGAACTGGAAGACCCCTTCAATCAAAGGATAAACCTGAATCGGCTCCAAAACTTGCAGCACCCAGTACTTAAACAACTGATCCATTCCTACAATCATCGCAATGGAAACCATCGGTATCAAAATCTGCATAAAATCCTCCCGTAGATTCCGGAATTTTTGAATACAGCAAAATCACATACTCACAGCCTGCAAGCTGCAAGTATGTGATTGTCTCCTGCTATTTTTCCGCCTTATAGTTATCCCCAAACTGCAGCGGTCCGTATTTGGAAGAACGCCAACGGGAAATATGCTCCGTTTCACTAAGAGGCTCCTTCTTTTCTTCTGCCGAAACTTGAGGCTGAGAAACCGGCTGCTCTTCCTGCTGTCTGGAAGCTGCCTGCACGGTTTCTTTTCCTATGGCTTCTGTATCGGGCTGAGAAACCGATTCTGGTTCTTTTTCTACAGATGCCACTGGCTCCTCCGGCGCATCTGGCAACAGCCCAATTGATTCCAAATGGGATTTATATAGAGAAAGCATTTTAGATTTAAAAGAAGAAACCTCCCGTTTCATTCGGGTCAGTTCATATTTATTGTTTTCCAGTTCTTCCTGCGTCGCGCGCAACATTCGTTCTGCTTCCATAGAAGCTTCTTCCTCAATCTGTTTTGCCTTTATCTTAGACTCCCGAATAATGCTGTCGCCCATTTTTTGCGCTCCAAGTAACGCGGCTTTCAGACTATCCTCTTCAGAGCGATAATCCTCAATCTTATCAGCCAAAATCATAATCTTCTTTTCCAGATCCGCCTTTTCCTTCTCCAGTTCACGCAACGTTGTAATCACTTGTTCCAAAAAAGAATCAACATCGTCCGGACGATATCCAAAAGCAGCTTTTTCAAATTTTATATTTTGAAGTTCCTGCACTGTCATGAAAATCGACACCTTTCCGTAGTAAATTAGAAAATCAAAGGTATTTGCGGGCACAGATCGTCAATCGTCCCTTTTTGGTGATAGAATCCTGTGCGGTAATTTCAAATTTCCCATATCCGCGAACAGTCACAACATCACCTACGCGGATTTCCGTGGAAACACGCTCCGTAATTCTTCCGCCTATTGCCGCTTGCCCCGCACGAATAA
>CALDJI010000137.1 GCA_937901805.1 uncultured Clostridia bacterium
TGCGGCGCTGGCAGGCGGCAAGGGCGGCGGCCGCCCAGACAGCGCTATGGCTGGAATCGGGGATCTTTTTAAACTCGATGAGGCCATTGCCAAGGCGCCGGAGATCATCCGCTCTATGATGAAGAAATAAAAACGGAAACGGTAGTCATCCGTCAGAAAAAATGGTACAATAGGCCATAGAATGAACTGGCCTGTTGTACCATTTTTGTTTCAATAGAAGGCTGGAAGCTGTAATTGTAGAAAGGCGGAATTGTTATGGACTGCGTTTTTTGTAAGATATTATCGGGAGAAATCCCCTCTAAAAAAATTTATGAGGACGAAACGGTTTTTGCATTTTATGACATCAACCCACAGGCCCCGCTTCATTTTCTTGTCATTCCCAAAGAGCATATTGAAAGCGCGGCGGGAATTAATGAGAAAAATAGCGCAGTGATTGCGCATATTTTTGAAGTGATTGCAAAACTTGGAAAAGAACTGAGTGAGGACGGCCAGTACCGGGTCATTACCAACTGCGGGGAGCGCGCAGGGCAGACTGTCAAACACTTGCACTTCCATGTCCTGGGCGGAAAGGATATGATGGAAACGCTCTGCTGAATGCAAAAAGGAGGGATCAGGGATGAAACGGCCGTTTGCTGTCATTGGATTTGCTTATCTGGCCGCCCTGATCCTGGCTTTTACTCTTGCAGGCAGGGCAGCGCTTTTAGCGGGACTGGTCTGTCTTATTTTTGGCGTGCTGTGCGCGTTGTTTCATACCTATCGGGGAATGGCTGTCCTCACAGCTGGATTTTTAAGCGCGGCGGTTGCCTTTGGGGGATACTGGTTTTTCCAGACCCAGCAAGTGCAGCCGGTCAGCGCCTTAGCAGGGCATACGGCGCGTATTCAGGGGGAGATTACCCGGTTTTCTTCAGACAGGACGGATGGAACCAGAATTTCCGAAATTCATGTGACAGCGTGTGATCTCCCAAACGCGCCGCAGGATTTCCAGATCCGGTTTTATAGTACCACGTCGGTGGATGCAGAACTGTATGATCTGGTGGAATGCGATGTAGAATTTGAGGCCATTGAAAATACGGTGACTTTTGATGCAGTCGGCTATTACCGGGCGAGAAATCTGTTTGTTGCAGCCCGGCAGACTTCTGAGTGTACGGTTACAGTACCGGAGAAAAAAGGG
>CALDJI010000138.1 GCA_937901805.1 uncultured Clostridia bacterium
GTTGGACAGCACATCCAGCATCCCGCCCAAATTTACTTGAAAATGATAGGTATTGCTCATCGCTCTATCTTCCTTTCTATTGATGTTCTAATAACGAACCGGATAAACCGGACGCAAAGGTACCCGATCCCAACGATCCCCCAGGCCAGGATCAGGTAGGATACCACCCCAAACGCCAGGATGATGAGGTCCAGCTCCTCCTGCCACGGCTCCAAGCGGCAATAGACCGGAAAACTGAGGAGAAGGCCCACAAGATTCATTGCGACCCAGAGCTGCCATCGCTCCAGGCCCAGCCGGCGCTGAAACAGGTTCCCGGCGATCCAGAAGTACCCGATGACGGCCAGCGCAAAGCCGCGTATGATGTCATCGGCACCGATCCTGCTATCCATCAAAACGGAAAAGCATACTTGAAACAGCCCGATATAAAGGAGCACCGAGATAAGCAGGGCCATTGCCTGCTTCATATGTACAGTGAGCTTCCGCTTTGGGGATGGCTGACCAGATTCTGATACGCGTCTCTCCTCCGCATCCGTCTTCCGCCCATTGTTTTTGGTTTCATTCCACTTCATAACAAATACCCATGCATTGTTTTCTAAAAAGTGCAACAAAAAGTGCCCTGCGACATCCTGTCACTTGGACAGACTGACGCAGGGCGTGAAAAGGCCGCAAGGGAGACGCCACATCTACTAGCGTATGTGGTTTCTTCGATAGCTAAAATGTTTTTTTCATTTCTAAGAACAGTTGGCGGCTGTCCAAGAACTCTGACCATATTGGACCCCCCTTTTATAGGAATAATTTTATATTTTATTATACCACAGCACCCCTTCAATGAAAATATTTTGTTGGAAATGCCAATGAAAAATTTTTGTGAATTTGTTAAGTCGTAGGGGATGTTATCTCCATAGTATCTGGATGGATCAGAGTGATTGTTTTTCCATGATGCAAGGCATAGTTGACTGTCTGTGCTGTGCCTGAGCGCAGCTTTTTCAATCTATGTCTACTCTGACCCTGCCATTTAGAGCCATAGCCGATGAAGGGAATTACAACGATAATTTTAATATCCTCGTATCCTGTTTGTGCTTTCAATGTCAGCAGCTGTTCTCCGGCCCACATATCCCCACCAAGAGCACCGCCGACAAAAAAAGTGCGGACAAATTTCTCGGCATGGAGTATCGGAAACTGCTTCAAGAGACATTCTTTTAGCTTTTGGCATAGGGGATATTCCTCATTATATCCAAAGCAAAATCTTGTTGGTCTGTGGCCGGTAATGGCACAGGCATACTGATTCATACAAATCACCCTTGATAACTGCCTCTATTACGCACAACAGCAATCTCTGCCATGCGCTTTTCAGCCGCTTTGATCTGCGCCGAAAGCTC
>CALDJI010000139.1 GCA_937901805.1 uncultured Clostridia bacterium
CCAGGGCATACCGTGCGGTCGGGACGGCGGTCAAACACAATTATTTATCGATTATCATCCCCTGCCACCGGGTTATTTCCGCAGACGGCAGCATTGGAGGATATTCATTTTACGACGGTAAGAAAACAAAACAGCGCCTTCTGATGCTGGAAGGCCGCCTGTTTTCCATTGATGAATAAAAGGGAGGATCACTATGGCTTACACACAGGGCCTTTACCCAATCGTGAGCAAAACGGCAAGTGCAAAGGAAATCTATGATATCACTGTACTCTGTCCCGAAATTGCGCGGCAGGCACAGTGGGGACAGTTCGTCCATGTCAAGGCGGAAGGGTTTTTCCTGCGCCGCCCGATTTCCATCTGCGAGGCTGATCCGGAAAAGGGCACCATCCGGCTGGTCTACGAAGTGCGCGGAGAGGGCACCAAAGAACTCTCCAAGCTCCATGAAGGGGATCTGATTGACATCATGGGGCCGCTTGGAAAAGGCTTTACTCCGCTTTCCAAAGACAGCAGGGCCATTGTCATCGGCGGCGGGATCGGCACTCCTCCGCTGATGGAAGGGGCGAAATACTATGGAAAAAATGCCACGGCCATCATCGGGTTCCGCAGCGCCAATGCAGTCATCCTGGAAGAGGATTACCGGCGCACCGGCGCGAAAACCCTGCTCGCCACGGACGACGGCACCAAGGGAACGCATGGGTTTGTCACTGCCCTGCTGGAGCAGGAACTGGAGACGGACAAGCCGGATATCATCTATGCCTGCGGCCCGAAGCCCATGCTCAAAGCGGTTGCGGAAATGGCCGCCGCCAATGGAATCCGCTGCCAGGTTTCCCTGGAAGAGCGGATGGGCTGTGGAATCGGGGCCTGCCTTGTCTGCGCATGCAAAACAAAGCGCCCGAACGGAAGCGAAACCAATTCCCATGTATGCAAAGACGGCCCGGTGTTTGAAGCTGAGGAGGTTGTGTTTTAATGGCTGATTTATCCGTAAAGCTCTGTGGAGTGACTTTGAAAAACCCCATTATCGCCGCATCCGGTACATTCGGCTTCGGCAGGGAATATGAACAGATGTATCCGCTTTCCACTTTGGGAGGAATCTCGACCAAAGGCACAACCCTGGAAGAACGCGCCGGCAATCCTCCGCCCCGCATTGCGGAAACCCCTTCCGGAATGCTCAACAGCGTCGGGCTGCAAAACCCCGGCGTGGAGGCGTTTATTAAAAAGGAAATCCCACATCTAAGAAAATCCGACACAGTGATTATTTCCAACATTGCGGGCAGCACGCTGGAAGATTACTGTAAAATTGTCGAACGGCTGGACAACGAGAACGTCGATATGATTGAAGTCAATATCTCCTGTCCGAACGTCAAGGCGGGCGGAGCTGCTTTCGGTACCTCCTGCGAGAGCGCCGCCGCCGTCACCAAGGCGGTACGCAAATACACCACAAAGCCGCTTGTCATTAAGCTGTCCCCGAATGTGACGGACATCGCTTCCATTGCAAAGGCGGTGGAAGCAGAGGGGGCGGACGCCGTCTCCCTGATCAATACCCTGCTCGGCATGCGCATCGACATCCAGACCGGCCGCCCAATTTTGCACAACAATGTGGGCGGGCTTTCCGGACCGGCAATTTTCCCAGTCGCTGTCCGGATGGTGTGGCAGGGGAAAAACGCAGTGAGCATCCCGGTTATCGGAATGGGCGGTATTGCAAAATGGCAGGACGTCATTGAAATGATGATGGCCGGCGCAGACGCAGTACAAGTCGGCGCGGCGCTGTTCTCTGATCCGTTTTTGCCCGGCAAGCTGGTGGAGGGAATTGAGAAATACCTGGATTCCCGCTCGATTGGCAGCATTTCAGAAATTGTAGGAACTGTAAAACCCTGGTAATAATCCCAGACGCCAAAACCCCCGGAGGAAATCACTCCGGGGGTTTTCAATCTTTATGGGCACTTTCCAATTCCTTTTCAGAAACCCGGACTGTCTTTTCCGCAAATGAACAGCCCGGTATACCAGTGAAACGCTTCCATCCTCTCCGCCGTCTCTTTTGGATAACAGATACTCTTGTTTTGAGGTTGTAGAACATCCGGAATCTGCAACGTTAAATCTTCCCTTCACTCGATAAACCCTCTCTTATGACAGAAGGACGGGACAAAAAACGAACCCGTTGGCACCGCACCAGTTTCCGGCAGCATACGCCTTACGCAAGGCGCCGTCTTGTCCGGAATCTTCACAAAATATCCAGGAATACTCCGTTGCTTTTCCTTTTTTTGGGATCTATAATGAAGACAAAGGAATACAAAAAGGAGTGTTTTCCCATGGCAAATCGTATTATGTTAAATGAAACCTCTTATCATGGAGCAGGAGCAATTCAGGAAATTGCAAACGAAGCAAAGGCCCGCGGTTTTCACAAGGCGTTTGTCTGCTCCGACCCGGATTTGATCCAGTTCAAAGTGGCTGCGAAAGTGACGGATGTTCTGGACAAGGCGGGGCTTTCCTACGAAATCTACTCCGATATCAAGGCAAATCCAACCATTGAAAACGTCCAGCACGGTGTGCAGGCGTTCCATGATTCCAAAGCAGATTATATTATCGCCATTGGCGGCGGGTCTTCCATGGACACTGCAAAAGCGATCGGCATCATTGCGGCAAATCCGGAATTTGCGGATGTCCGCAGCCTGGAAGGTACTGCACCTACCCAAAACCCCTGCACTCCGATTATTGCAGTCCCCACCACGGCCGGTACCGCCGCAGAGGTTACCATTAACTACGTCATCACCGACGTGCAGAACAAGCGGAAATTCGTCTGTGTAGACCCGCACGACATGCCGATTGTCGCCATTGTCGACCCGGATATGATGTCCACCATGCCGAAGGGCTTGACCGCCTCCACTGGGATGGACGCCCTGACCCATGCCATCGAAGGGTATACCACAAAGGCCGCATGGGAAATGACGGATATGTTC
>CALDJI010000140.1 GCA_937901805.1 uncultured Clostridia bacterium
GCGAGTACATTGTGCAGCAACACAATATTTCCGGAATCTGGTGTGACAATTTTCAGGATATCTATTTATGTATCCAGTTTCCTGATCCTTTGTCGGCTGATTGTATGTACCAGCTTTTATGCGCAGCGGTACATGATGCGTATGTGGTTGCTTTTGACTGGAGATTTGCCGATTTTCTGAACCAGCAGAGGCTGTTTACGGCGGATCGCACCTTGTCCTACTGCTATGTTTCGTTGAATAGCAACTCGGCGCAGGAGAACCCTGCTGCCTGCTTGTCCGGGCTGCAACCGCAGCAAAAGGAAAACTTATGGCGTCTGTTTTTAGAAAAGCATCTGGTTCCGCCTGAATTTGAATGGCTCCGGGATGCATTGCTGCAGGACGGTGTCCCAAACTGGATCGAATGGCATTTGGCGCTCTATCGGACTTTGGAGCAGTTGGGCATCCGATTTCTCTGCAGCGGAGGTCAGTTTGAGCTTATGGACAGCGCGGGGAAACGCCTCTATTTCAGCGTGGATCACACCAATGCCGCAGAACATGTGCTGATGAAAATCCTTTTTCCACTGAATCAATAGTTCCACCCTCATATGCTATTCAAAAGGTCACCGGCCTGCCTGTGCATTTCAGGCGGGCCGGCGACCTTTTATCTGTTCTTAATTCCATATGTGCAATCTTTTCCCCGGTTTTAGTTTCTATGAGCTATCATAATGCCATAAGGAGGAGACAGATATGTTTGCGTTAAAGTTAAAAAAGCGTGTCTCTCGTTTTGAAAACCATGTTGACGCCGCCATGGAAAAGTTTCTTTTCCATCACAGGTTGTTGGGGTTTTTGATCATCTTCATTGGAATGCCTCTTGTCACCCTGGCCGCTGTTTGTATTTGTACCACAATGATTACTTTGCCAATCGCCTTGCTGTTCGGCTGGATATGAGACGGGTGTGCGTTTCAAGAAAGTGTTGAATATGAATATTGCCAAAATTATGATTCCCAAGGTTTGCACTGTTGTTTTACATGAGCGCAGCACAATCCGGCAGGGATTAGAAGTCTTAGCACATTGCCATTATACGGCCATTCCAGTATTGGACGCCGAGGAGCATTATGTCGGAAGCGTTACGGAAGGAGATTTTCTTCGACATATCATAAAAACCGGTACAACAGATATGAAGGAACAGGAGAAGTATTCTGTTAGAGACATTTTACGGCGCGACTTTTGCCCGGCGCTTTCTATTGAGGCGGAGTTTGATGTCGTGGTGGATGCCTCGCTTCGACAAAATTTTGTCCCGGTTGTTGATAGCAGAAACGCACTTTGTGGAATTGTCACTCGCCGTAGTCTGATTGCAGAGATTGCGGCTTCTAAAAAGTAGTTGCAAATAAGAGAAGTCACTTGTGCCTTAATGCCGTCTTAATATGCGTCCTAATACATTAACACCTCCTTTAGACCAGATATGGATAATGGGGGTATAAAGAA
>CALDJI010000141.1 GCA_937901805.1 uncultured Clostridia bacterium
GTTCTTAAATCTGGACGCATTGAAAACGAAAAAGGCCCGCATCCGTTTCAACCGCAAAGCGTCCCTAGAACTGTTGGGCGAGGCGGGAAAACTGATCCATGAGGCAAAGCTGATCCATGATGATCTGGAAGCCTATTACGGAAACTGTATGGATTTCTCGGAGCTGGATTCCCTTGCACAGGGGGTCGCCGCGAAGGTGCTTCAGAAAAACCCGGAAATTTTATAGCTGTTTTTTAATCTGATTCAAAGCCCCTTTTTCCAAACGGGAAACCTGTGCCTGGGAAATTCCAATTTCCCGGGCGACTTCCATTTGCGTCTTCCCGCTTAAAAAACGCAGGCTCAAAATCCGTTTTTCACGTTCCCCAAGGCCCTGAATCGCTTCCTTAATGGCCAACTCTTCCAACCAGTTAAGTTCCGCATTTTTATCCCCAATCTGATCCATCACATAGATGGTGTCCCCGCCGTCGGAATATACCGGCTCATAGAGGGAAACCGGATCCACGATTGCCTCGAGCGCCAGGACAACCTCCTCTTTCGGAGTGCCGAGTCGCCGGGCAATCTCCTCAATCGTCGGCTCTTTCCCGTTTTTTCCGGTAAGTTCTTCTTTTGCCTGCATCGCCTTATAGGCCAAATCCCGCATGGAACGGCTGACCCGAACCGGGTTATTATCCCGCAGGTAGCGCCGCAGTTCCCCCAGAATCATAGGAACCGCATAGGTGCTGAAACGCACGTTGATTTCCGTATTAAAATTATCAATCGCCTTCATCAGGCCGATACAGCCGACCTGGAACAAATCGTCCATGTTCTCTCCTCGTCCGACAAACCGCTGGACAACACTGAGTACCAGGCGGAGATTTCCGCTGATAAGCTCTTCTCTTGCCTGCTGATCTCCCTGTTTGACCCGTTTTAAAAGCGCTTCCTTCTCTTTTTCCTTGAGCACTTTTAATTTTGAGGTATTTACCCCGGTAATTTCCACTTTGTTTGCGTACATCGGTTTCATCCCCCATCGAATATTTTCGATGAGAGTATGGGAAACAAAATAAAACCGCATACAAAAAGAGGGTTTCCAGTTTTTTCATAACCCATTTTATTCCAAATATAGGAAACCGTTTGCACGACTGTAAAAGAAAAGATTCCCCGGAAACACTATGTTTCCGGGGAATCTTTTATCCGGCAGCTTCCGCCGCCTTTTCGTCTTTTGTCTTTTTAATCACTTTTAAGCGGCTGAACTCCTCGCGCTCTTTTTCCTCCAGCGCCTCTGTAATCATTTTAATTGTCTCCTCAAACTGAGGGATAATGATATTGCTCAGGGCATTTGCACGGCGCTGGGTTTTTTTAATCTCATTGGCAAGGCGGCAGACGCTGTTTTCAATTGCCGCAAGCATCACGGTAAACTCCTTTGCCTTTTCAAAGGAGATATACGCCACGTCAAACTGGGAGTTTGTCCCGGTAAAACCGTAGACGGTACTGGGCTGGGTACTGTGCAGGGTCACACGCGGGATTTCCACCCCCATAACGCTGCGGTAGGTAATATGCACCCCATTTTCCACTTCGATACCGTTCGCAATGCTTTCAATGACGCCAAGCGTAATATTGGCGCGCTGCAACGCCCGATAGGCCGTTGCATAGGTCTCCTCAATCCGGCTGCGGACCTGTTTTGCCTCATCCATCAGCGCGACCATTTCGCGCACCAGGATATTCCGTTTGCGGTCCATCAAATCAAAACCGAGTTTTGCCAGACTGAGCGATTTCTTTGTATTGATCAGATTTCCCTTGGTTGGGAAAACGGCTTGTGCCATAGGCTGTCCCTCCTGTCAGGCCGCATGGTTTCCGGAACACTTAAAACTTTTTGCGTTTGCGAAAACGATCTGCACGGCTGGAATCGTAAAACTGGAAGAGCAGATCCGTATCCACACGGTCGAGTTCCTCTTTCGGGAGCAGGCAGAGCAGATCCCATCCGAGATCCAGCGTCTGTTCGATGGAGCGATCCTCATTTTCCCCCTGGGAAAGGAAGTTTTCCTCAAACTGTTTTCCGAATTCCAGATAGGCCTTATCCGTTGGGGAGAGCTCTTCTTCTCCGATAACGGACGCGAGAGAGCGCGCATCGCTCACCTTGGCATAGCAGGCAAAGAGCTG
>CALDJI010000142.1 GCA_937901805.1 uncultured Clostridia bacterium
TCATGCTTGGAGAAGGGGAAGAGGTCATGCTGGAACTGCTGGAAGCATATTCTGCGGCAAAGCGGGAAGGGCTTTCCAAAGCGGAATTTTTAAAGCGTGCGGCAAAAATTGAGGGCGTCTATGTGCCTTCTCTGTACCAGGTACAGTATCATGAGGACGGCACCATTCAGGCAGTTGTCAATGATCCGGAAGCCCCTGCTGTGGTAAAAAAACGTATTATCCGGGATTTTGACAAGGCTTTTACTCCGGAAAGCTTCATCGTCCCGAATATAGAAATCGTCCATGACCGCGCCATGGTGGAAGTGCTGCGCGGCTGTATCCGCGGGGGCCGGTTCTGTCAGGCGGGATTTATTTACCGGCCGCTGAGGGAAAAGGAACCGGGCACCATCGACCGGGACTGCAAAAGCCTGTGTGATACCACGGGCTATGATGAGATCTCCCTGTCTTCGCTGTCCACAAGCGATTATTCCCGGCTGGAGGAACTGATGGATACCCTGTTGTCCTGGTCGGAGGATGGGAGGGTCAACCTCTCGCTCCCGTCGCTGCGGGTGGACAATTTCTCCGAAAGCCTGCTGGAAAAAATCAAGCGGGTGCGGAAAAGCGGCCTGACCTTTGCACCGGAAGCAGGGACGCAGCGCCTGCGGGACGCCATCAATAAAAACGTCACCGAAGAAGAGGTGCTCGACACTGCGCTGACGGCTTTCCAGGGCGGATATACCGCGATGAAGCTCTATTTTATGATCGGTCTGCCGACCGAGACGATGGAGGATGTCGCCGGGATTGCAGAGCTTGCCCAGAAAGTGGTCGACACCTTCTACCATATGTCGAACCGCCCGAAAGGAAAAGGCGTTACCGTTACGGTCAGCGCTTCCACTTTTGTGCCAAAACCTTTCACTCCATTCCAGTGGGACGCACAGGACACGTTTGAAACCGTGCTTGAAAAACAGCACCATCTGGTTTCCAGTATCCGTACTAAAAAGATCAATGCAAAATACCATGACATGAAAGTCAGCCGGATCGAGGCGGTCTTTGCCCGCGGCGACCGCCGACTGGGCGAAGTGCTCTACCGGGCATGGAAAAAGGGCTGTAAATTCGACGGATGGGATGAATACTACCGTTACGACATCTGGGTGGAGACCATCCGGGAATGCGGATTGGATCCGGATTTCTACGCAGCGAGAGTGCGCGGAAAAGATGAAATTTTCCCCTGGGATCATCTGGATTATGCGGTGGATAAATCCTTTTTGTGGAGAGAGCGTGAAAAAGCTTATGCCAGCAGGACGACCCCGCACTGCCGGCAGCAGTGCGCGGGCTGCGGCGCAAACCGTCTGATGGGAGGGCCGTGTTTTGGAAACTGTTAGAGTGTTTTATCAAAAGAGAGGACGGGGGAAATACATCTCCCATCTGGATATGACCCGTTGTATGAAGCGTGCACTCCGGCGGGCGGAGATTCCGGTTTGGTATACGGAGGGGTTTAACCCCCATGCCTATATGACCTTTGCTCTGCCAATCTCGCTGGGGTTTGAAAGTTTTTGCGAAACGATGGACATCCGCCTGACACAGCCGATGCCCTATGAGGAGATTACGGAGCGGTTAAACCGTGTCCTTCCGGAAGGGATTTTTGTGACAAACTGCGCACAACCGGTGAAAAAGGCGAATACGATCGCCTATTCCCGGTATGTGCTGGATATTCGGCTTTCGGGCTGCCTGCAGCCAGGAGAGGCTTTTGAGCGCTTTTTTGCGCAGTCTCAGATCCTGGTGATGAAAAAATCCAAGCGGGGAGAAAAACAGGTGGATCTGCGCCCGGATATTAAGCTGGAGGCAGCGGAGGAATCGGAAGGAGCGCTGAAACTGACCGTGCTGCTGCCCTGCGGCAATGAAAAGACCCTCAATCCCATGCTCCTGCTCGACGCATTTTCGGAATATGCAAACTGCCCGCTCGAGAACGCGTCCGTTTCCCGTACAGCTGTCTATACTGCTGATTTTGAACCGTTTTGCTGATTTTGCTTGCAATTTAAAGCACTCTGTGGTATCATATGTTCGCATTTAATTCGGCCTGATACGTTTTTGCGAGCGTACAGGGGTTTGATGCCAGGTTCTTTTGCGAACCACGACAATCAAAGCGGGCGGTCCTCTGCCGTGAGCATACGGGAATGAACGTCTGAAAAACAGGAGGAAATTAGAAATGGATGCACTCAAACACATGTCTGAAAGCTGCCTGAAAGCAGAACTGCCGGAAGTCAAAGTCGGCGACACTGTCCGGGTACACGTCAAAATCAAAGAGGGAGAGAGAGAAAGAATCCAGGCTTTCGAGGGAACGGTTATCGCAAGAAAGCATGGCGGTATCTCTGAAACCTTTACGGTTCGCCGCGTTTCCTACGGTGTTGGCGTGGAAAGGGTTTTCCCGATTCATTCCCCGAACATTGAAAAAGTCGAGACTATCCGTAAAGGCCGTGTCCGCAGAAGCAAACTCTATTATCTCAGAGACAGAGTTGGTAAAGCTGCCAAGGTCAAAGAGGCAATTCGCTAATTTCAAAATGCACACAGAAAAAGGGACGTTCATGTCCCTTTTTTTGCTATCACGATGTTTTGGCACAGGGCCGGCCCCCTGTGGATTTTCTGGGGAAGGATGATAGGCATATGGAAAAACAATCAAAATTGAAAACTGTCAGGGAACCTTTTGATATTTTTGAGCATATCGAAATTTTTGCTTTTGCCATCATTGCTGTGGCAGTTCTCTTTGTTTTTATCGGTCGGCCGGTTTATGTCAGCGGGACTTCCATGTACCCGACCCTGCACGACAAGGATAATCTGATCATCTCCACCTATCATGCGCTGCTGGGACAGTCCCCGAAAGCGGGAGACGTGGTGGTCATCACAAAACCCAATTCCCACAATGAACCCATCATCAAGCGTGTGGTCGCCACCGAAGGACAGGTTGTGGATTTTGATTTCCAGACCGGGCAGCTCTATGTGGACGGGCAGGCCGTCGCGGAGCCCTATGCGCATCTGGACGCGCGCCCGATGAAAAGCGGGGATATGCAGTTCCCTTTGACGGTGGAAGAAGGGAAAGTCTTTGTGCTGGGGGATAACCGCAACCATTCGTTGGACAGCCGTTTTGCCGAAATCGGGCAGATCGATGAGCGTTATGTCCTGGGCACCGTGGTATACCAGATGTTTTCCGGCAAATAGGAGGGAACAGCATGGATGAAGAACTTTTGATAAATTATGACGCGCCGGTCAGCGACGTGCCGATGATCCAGTGGTTTCCGGGACATATGGCAAAAACCCGCCGTCTGATGGAGCAGAATCTGAAATATGTGGATATTGTTGTGGAGATCACAGACGCGCGGATTCCCCAGAGCAGCCGCAATCCGGAAATTGACCGGATTGTGGGCAAAAAGCCGCGGATCATCCTGCTCAACAAAAGCGATTCTGCGGATAAGGAAGCGACCGCACAGTGGCTGGCCTTTTACCGGGCTAAGGGAATCCCGGCGCTTGCTGTGGACTGTAAAAACGGGGCGGGCCTTAATCAGCTGCTTCCGACGGTATACCGTGCGTTGGACGAGGTGATCGCCAGACGAAAAGCGAAGGGAATGACCGCCAAGCTTTCCATGATGGTGGTGGGGGTCCCCAATGTGGGGAAATCCTCTTTTATCAACCGTATGGCAAAATCCAAGCGGACGAAAGTGGAGGATCGCCCGGGCGTGACGCGCGGCAAACAGTGGGTAAAGATTGACGAAAACCTGGATTTGCTGGATATGCCGGGCGTTCTCTGGCCAAAGTTTGAAGACAGGCTGGCCGGGGAGAACCTGGCCTTTACCGGCGCGGTCAAGGATGAGATCCTGGATCTGACCATGCTCGCGATGCGCCTTCTGATGGTATTGCAGCGCGAATACTCGGATCTGCTCAAAGCACGCTACAAGCTGGAAGGAAATCCTGCAGAGAGTTCCCCTTATGCGTTGCTTGAGTTGATTGGAAAAAAACGGGGGATGCTGATCTCCGGCGGGGAGATCGACATCGATCGCGCGGCAGTGATGTTGCTCGATGAATTCCGCAGCGGGAAGATCGGACGCATCACGCTGGAGCATGCTTGATGAATTTGACGCCGCCCTGCGTGCGCAGGGCGCCGTCCCTCTTTGCGGAATTGACGAGGCGGGCAGAGGGCCCTTAGCCGGCCCAGTGTTTGCCGCCTGTGTAATCCTCGATCCGGATCGCCCGATTGAGGGGCTTGACGATTCCAAAAAGCTGACGGAAAAGCGCAGGGAGGCGCTCTTTACAGAGATTACCGAAAAGGCGATCGCCTATGCGGTGGCCAGTGCCAGCGAACAGGAGATCGATACGCTTAATATTTTGCAGGCGACTTTCCTTGCTATGCGGCGTGCCTATGAGGGAATGGGTCCACCGGCTGCACTTGCGCTGGTGGACGGTAACCGGGATCCCGGCCTTGGATGCGAAACCAGGCTCGTGGTAAAGGGGGATGGGACGTCGGCTTCCGTTGCGGCCGCATCCATTCTCGCCAAAGTGAGCCGGGATCGCTATATGCTGGAACTGGATAAAAAGTATCCGCAATACGCCTTTGCAAAGCATAAGGGATACGGGACAAAACTTCACTATGAACGGCTGGATGAATACGGTATCAGTGAAGTCCACCGCAGAAGTTTCCTGAAGAAGTATCTGGGGGAATCCCGATGAAATCGGTCAGCCGGGGAAGGGCGGCGGAGGATTATGTCGCACTTTATCTTGAACAGAGGGGCTGTGAAATCCTGCGGCGCAATTTTACCGTCCGCGGCGGAGAGATTGATTTGATCGTAAAGGACGGCAGCTGCCTCGCCTTCGTGGAGGTCAAGGCAAGGCGGTCGGGTTCCCTCTATGCGCCCAGGGAAGCGGTGACGAAGACAAAGCGGGAACGCCTGATTCGCTGTGCACAGGAATACCTGAAGCGGGAGAGCCCAGCGCTGACGCCTCGCTTTGATGTGGCAGAAGTTCTCCTTTATCCAGGGGAGAAATTTGCCGTGAAGCAGATACACTACTTGAAAAACGCCTTTGACGCGGGATGATCCGCTGTGCATGCCAGCGGATTTGATACAATACAATCCAATACAGGGAAAGCTGGACAGGAGGGGTTTTGATGAATTTTTTCGACTTGCACTGTGATACCATTGTTTTTGCACACCAGAAGATGGAAGGCCTTCGGGAAAACTCCATGCATATTTCATTGGAAAAAGGAAAGCGCCTGAACAAATGGTGCCAGACCTACGCCATTTATGTGCCGGATCAGGTGGAAGCAAATCAGGCGCTGGATTATGTGACGGAGTATCTTGCATATTTCCATGAGCAGATGGAACTCAATCAGGATTTGGTCGTCAAATGTACGAGCGGAGAAGAGATTGAACAGGCGGCGCAGTCCGGACGTTTCGCCGCAGTGCTTTCGATTGAAAACGGGCGCGCATTCGGTGACGATATGGGCAATATTGAACGTTATTATAAAGCTGGCGTGCGTATCGCGTCGCTGACCTGGAACAACCCCACGCTGCTGGCAGGAGGGGCTATGTCCAACCAGGGGCTGACGGCTTTGGGTAAGATTGCCTTGTGCGAGATGGAGCGCGTTGGGATGATACTGGACGTCTCCCATGCGAGCGAGCGCACTTTTTATGAGGCGACGGAATGCTATTCCAAGCCGTTTATTGCCACACACTCCAATTCTTCCGCTATCTATCCGCACCGCCGTAACCTGACGGACGATCAGTTTGCCGTTATCAAAGAACGCGGCGGCCTGATAGGACTGAATTTTTATACTGGATTTATCAGTGAACGGGGGACGATTGAGGATTTGGTAGCGCATGCGGATCACTTCCTCTCGCTGGGAGGGGAGAATGTCCTGGCGATGGGAAGCGATTTTGACGGCGCGGAAATCGAGCCGAACCTGGATTCCATCGAGAAAGTGGAAAACCTTGCAAATGCCATGCTGCGCAGGAATTATTCCGAAGCGCTTGTCAATAGGATTTTCTATGACAACGCCTATAATTTCTTTGTTCGGAACGTCAAATAATCCGGCTGAATACCTGGAAAGCGAGGGGAAGGCTTGAAGATCTTTACCATTGCGGATTTACACCTGTCTTTGGATGGGGAGAAACCGATGGATATTTTTCCCGGATGGGAAAACTATGTAGAGCGGATCCGGGAAAACTGGGAAAGGCTGATAGGCCCGGAGGATACGGTTGTAATTGCTGGGGATCTCTCCTGGGGCATGTCTTTGGAGCAGGCGCTTGTGGATTTTCGTTTTTTGGAAGCATTGCCTGGAAACAAGCTGATTGTCAAAGGAAACCATGATTACTGGTTTTCCACTCTTTCCAAAATGAACCGTTTTTTTGAGCAGAATGGATTAAACAGCCTGAAAATCATTCATAATAACTGCGCTGAGACTGGAGAGATTGCAGTCTGCGGTTCCCGCGGATGGATGCTCGACAGCGCAGAAGAGCATAATCACAAGGTCTATCTGCGCGAAGTCGGCAGGCTGGAGGCTTCCCTGAAAGAGGGGGCCAAGACGGACAGGGAGCCGGTGGCTTTTCTCCACTATCCGCCTGTCTACCAGAATAACTGCTGTGAGGAAATGCTGGAAGTGATGCGGCGCTACGGCGTCAAACGCTGCTTTTACGGGCATATCCACGGTTCCGGCGCGCAGTACGCCTTTCAGGGAGAATATGGAGGAATCCAGTTCCGCCTGGTATCCGCTGATTACCTGAAATTTACACCCATCCAGGTGATTTCTGCGAAAAATGATGACTGCGTGTACTGATTGAAAAAAATGGTGGAATTTTAAAAAACTCTGTGCTATAATAGCCAAGATAGATTGTTTTCAAAACAGGAGGATGTCAACATGAGTTTAGTCTCAGCGAACAAAACCGAAACCAATCACTATGAATTGGAAGTAAAAGTAGAAAAAGAGCAGTTTGAGGAAGCTCTTACCAAAGCATTTAAGAAAAACGCGCCGAAAATGACTGTCCCTGGTTTCAGAAAGGGGAAAGCTCCGCGTCATCTGATTGAAAAACTCTATGGCGAGAGTGTGTTCTTTGAGGACGCTGTCAATATGTCTTATCCGGATGCATATGCACAGGCAATTGAAGCTGCCGGCATCACTCCTGTTGCAGAAGCGCAAGTGGAAATTACCGAGATCAGCAAAGACGGCTATACCTTTAAGGCAAACGTCGTTGTAAAACCGGATGTGGAAGTGGAAAACTACAAGGGCATTGAGGCAACCAAGGATCTGCACAAGGTTACCGCGGAAGAGGTTGACGACGCTATCGAAAAATTGCGTGAGAGAAATGCAAGAATTATCACGGTCGAGGATAGAGCGGCAGAAAACGGTGACAATGCCATGATCGATTTTGAGGGCTTTGTCGATGGCAAGGCGTTTGAAGGCGGCAAAGGGGAAAATTACCCGCTGACCCTCGGTTCCGGCCAGTTTATCCCGGGCTTTGAGGAGCAGATTGTCGGCCATAATGTCGGAGACGAGTTTGACGTCAACGTCACTTTCCCGGAAGAGTACCATGCAAAAGAGCTTGCTGGAAAGCCGGCTGTATTTAAGTGTACTGTAAAGGAAATCAAGGTAAAAGAGCTTCCGGAGCTTGATGATGATTTCGCACAGGACGTATCTGAGTTTGATACTCTGGAGGAGTATAAGGCAGACGTACGCAAGAAGATTGAGGAAAAGAAGGCTGCTCAGGCAAAGGCGAAAAAAGAGGACGCTGTCATCGAGAAGATTATCGAGGGTGCGCAGATGGAGATTCCGGAGGC
>CALDJI010000143.1 GCA_937901805.1 uncultured Clostridia bacterium
GGACATAATGGATATTTGCCTTCTCGGCCACTTTCCGTACTTCAGCCAGCAGCTTCTCTTTCCCGGAATCCGCCAGTCGTTTTTCCAATTCCGGCGAATGGTCAAAATGATCTTCCACCGCCGTCTTCCCACGGCTGGTGATAATCAGGATTTCTTCAATACCGGAACGAACTGCCTCCTCTACAATATACTGAATTGCAGGTTTGTCCACAATTGGAAGCATTTCTTTTGGAATGGCTTTGGAAGCCGGTAATACTCTGGTTCCCAGCCCCGCAGCCGGTATCACTGCTTTTCGAACTCTCATTTTGTTTCTCCTTTTTATTAAAATAGAGGGAGGAAATCCCACCTCTATTTTTGTAGTTAAAACATCCCGAAAACCATAATCATACTGCCAATCATATACAGGGCCATCATCACAATACAGAGAATGATAATCCCCTTACGGTTGACGCCGCCCTGTTTGATCAGTGCATCATGGTATTCCGGGGAACCAATCGCATAACGCTCGCGCAGTTTTTTGATTTTACGGAAAATATGCCATTTATACAAACGGGTTGCAAATAAGCCAAAAATAATCATTACCGCCATGCTCACAAGTTGAGAAGCCATCTCAATCTTCAATAAATAAGCGGTATCCACCTGCACCCCCTGGGCCACGATTCCAGTAATCGCAGAAAACAAATCCGGCAGGGTCTGCAAAGAAAGCAGAGTCGTAGCAGTAAAAATCAAAAGGGAGATCAAGGCGCTTACAATTGCCATGGAGTAAACTTTCCGGTACAGGAAATAATAGAAGGAGAAAAAACAACCGGACCAACACCAGGACGTCTTTTTCCCCTCACTCATCTGCTTAAAGCGCGGCAGATAATAGGCGCTGCTTTCCCCGACAATCTCCTGCAATTCCAATACGGAAACGCCGTCTATTTCCTCTTGCGGAGAAAGTCCGCCATAGGGATCTACAGTATATGCTCCGAACGGCATTCCAAACGGATTATTCGGGCGTTGGCCTGCCGCCTG
>CALDJI010000144.1 GCA_937901805.1 uncultured Clostridia bacterium
ATACAATTTGAATCGTCTATTCCCTGACATTCAGCAATTGACAGGCATTTCCAGAAAAGATGAGCTCTTTTGCACTGTCCGGAATATCCAGGCGTTCGATAAACCGGATGGTATCCGCCGGGCTGTCCCAAGGGCAGTCGCTTGCAAACAGGATCTTTTCCGCACCATGTCTGGAGATGATTTTTTCCGCCGTTTTTTGGGGCATCCTGTGTGCACAGTATGCGGTATCCAGATAGACGTTCTTTCCGGCTAAAACATCATAGACCTCTTCCCACTGATCGTAACCGCCAAAGTGCGCACAGATCATAGTGAGCTTTGGGAATAGTTCAGTTACTTTGGCCGCCCGATGAGGTGGTGCATGAATCAGATCCGGGGAGACGGCGTCAAACCCGCAGTGAAACAGGACTGCCATATCCAGTTGGACGCAAGCGTCGTAGAGGGGGAAAAGCCGTTTTTCATCAATCATGAAATTTTGAAAGTCTGGATGCAGTTTGATACCAGGTACCCCTAGGGACTTCAGCCGGGACAATTCCCCGATAGCATCCGGCGCGTCTGGATGAATTGCGCCAAACCCGATAATTTTGTCAGGATGCTGTTCCTGCTGCTGTAAAATCCAGTCGTTGATATGCCGCGGCTGGCTGGGTTTTGTTGCTACGCTGAGCAGGATAAAACGGGCGACGCCCCATTCGTCCATTTTAGCTAACGTATCGGAGACTGTGGCGCTGGTATACATGGGCTTGGATCTGTCCGCATTGAGGTTGTGCAGTGCTTTGGGAGCCAGTGAATCCATAAACGCGTGAACATGGAAGTCAATTACCATTGAAATTACTCCTTTTAAAAAACAGGATATTTTAAACGGTTTTTAAAGAGCTGATGGAAAGCAGTTCAGAATAGTATGATTGTACCACATTCCGAAAAGAACGGATATTATCTGGGAAAAATTTTATCAAAAAGAACTTGACAAGAGTATATAAAAGATATATTGTATATATAGTATATATACAATATGGAAAGAGGAAACACGTGTGGATATTTTTATCAGCAATGCCAGCGGGGTTCCAATTTACGAGCAGATTGTCTCCCAAGTGAAAAACCTGATTTTAAACGGGACTTTGCAGGAAGGGGAAGCCCTCCCTTCCATGCGCCTGCTTGCCAAGGAACTGCGTATCAGTGTTATTACGACAAAACGCGCCTATGAAGAACTGGAACGGGAAGGCTATCTTGTTTCGGTTGTCGGAAAAGGGAGTTTTGTCGCGCCAAAGAATACGGAACTTGTCCGTGAAGAGAAGCAAAGACAGGTGGAA
>CALDJI010000145.1 GCA_937901805.1 uncultured Clostridia bacterium
CTTGAGCAGCAGTCCAGAGAGAATTGCCACCACAATCCCGATGATGTAGACCGAGATCATGACAATTGCCGCATGATCCGGGAAAAACGCCATGGTAAACATCCCATAAATGGGAAGCTTTGCACTGCATGACATAAAGGGCGTCAGCACAATGGTCATTTTTCGGTCGCGCTCGCTGGAAAGAGTGCGGGTCGCCATAATCGCTGGGACACTGCACCCAAACCCAATGAGCATCGGAACAAAAGAGCGGCCGGAAAGCCCGATTTTCCGCAGCAGTTTGTCCATGACAAAAGCCACACGCGCCATATACCCGCTGTCTTCCAGAAGAGAGAGGAAGAAAAACAGGAGAACAATGACCGGAAGAAAGGAGAGTACGCTCCCTACGCCGGCGCAAATGCCGTCAATGACCAGAGAATGCATCCATTCACTGACGCCAATGTGGGTGAGCAATGCGGAAAGGCTGTCTACCAGGAAATTGACGCCGGATTCGAATAAACCGCTGAGGAAACTGCCTATGACGCCAAAAGTAAGCCAAAATATGATCAACATGATGACAAAGAAAATGGGGATACCAAAATATTTATGCGTCAGTATCCGATCGATCTTTTCACTGCGTACCTGCTCATGGGTTTCATGCCGTTTGACAACGCATTTTGCACAGAGATTTTCTATGTAATTATAACGCATATCTGCCAGTGCAGCCTCCCGGTCGGTATCCAGTGCGGCTTCCATGTCGTCAATGATATGGCCTAAAATATCCCGTTGATTATCGGTGACATGCAGTTCCTGCATGGTTGGCTCGTCTCCTTCCACCAGTTTGGTGGCGGCGAAACGCAGCGGATAGCCGTATTCCTGTGATTGTTCTTCAATGACATGCGCAATGGAATGGATGGCTTTGTGGACTTCTCCCGTACAGAAATCCATTTTTTTCGGAGGAACTCCCTGCCTTGCCGTACGCAGGGCAATCTCTGTCAGCTCATTGATGCCCTCTCCCTTACTGGCAGAGATGGGAACAACGGGAATCCCGAGCAGATCAGAGAGTTTTTGAACATCAATCGAATTGCCGCTTGCACGGACCTCATCCATCATGTTCAGGGCAATGACCATGGGCAGGGAGAGTTCCATAAGTTGAAGGCTTAGATAAAGGTTTCTCTCAATATTGGTGGCATCCACAATATTGATAATCGCGTCCGGGTGATCCTTGATGAGAAAATCCCTAGTGACAATTTCCTCTGAAGTATAGGGAGAGAGGGAGTAAATCCCCGGCAGATCAACTACGACGGCCTCCCGGTGTCCTTTGATGGAACCGTCCTTACGTTCTACAGTCACGCCCGGAAAATTTCCCACGTGCTGGTTGCTTCCGGTTAAGGCGTTAAATAGGGTGGTTTTTCCGCAGTTCTGATTTCCGGCCAGTGCAAACAACAGATTTTTCTGCAAAGGACATGTATGACGGTGGGATTGCTCCCCGTCCTTGGAAATGAGCGGTTTTGCACTCATAGCGGGGCTGCTCATCGGGAGGCCTCCTTCCTTACGGTGATGTTCGCAGCTTCTTCTTTACGGATGGTAAGCACATAGCCGCGCAGCATCAGTTCAATTGGATCTCCCATAGGCGCAACCTTGCGGACCGCTACTCTGGTTTTGGGAGTAAGACCCATATCAAGCAGGCGGCGGCGCAATAACCCCTGTCCTGCAACTTCGGTGATAGTACCGGATTCTCCCGGTTTAATCTGATCAAGCGTCATTTTGTTTCCCCTTCCTATTTCTTTTGTTAGTTCTGGCTAACATGATACGCAAAAAGAAAGCGGATAATTGTTACCCACAACTAACATTCTACAGACAAGCTTTCGATTTGTCAATCTGTTTTCCATGGTATTCATTTATTTTTATGGTATAATAGCAATACAAACATAAGAGACAGACCTTGCAGAGGAAATAGGAGATGGGCAGATGAAAAAACGGGAACTATATTTAGCAGGCGGATGTTTTTGGGGAATGCAAAAATATCTGGACAATGTATGCGGCGTTTTGCAGACAGAAGTTGGCTATGCGAATGGAAAAACAGAAAACCCCACCTATGAGGAAGTATGCAGCTGCGGGACAGGACATGCGGAAACAGTCCATGTCCTGTATGATGCACAGCGGGTTTCGCTGGAGGAGTTACTGGAACTGTACTATGATGCGATTAATCCCACTTCGCTCAACCGGCAGGGAGGAGATATCGGGAGCCAGTACCGGACAGGAATTTACTATACAGAGGAAGAGGATCTGCCGGTTATTGTGCGGTCGATCAGCAGTTTACAGGCGCGTCTTGATAAACCGGTAGCGATCGAAGTCAAAACGCTTGAAAATTTTTCCCTGGCGGAAGAATACCATCAAAAATACCTGGATAAAAATCCGAATGGATATTGCCATATTACGCCGGCAAAATTAGAGCAGGTAAAACAAGCACAGCCCAGGGGTGAAAGTTGTCTTTTGCACAAAAATAGATGAGCCCCTTTTAAACATCATCTGATCGAAAAGACCGCTGTATCCGGAGGATACAGCGGTCTTTTGTTTATTGCTTTTTACTTTTCTGTTTGAGTTCGCGTCCAGGGGGAGAACTGATAGCGGCAGTTATCCGGTATTCCCTGCGATTTTCAATTTTACTTGCTGGGATTCCCCGTTTTTTCAGCCGGGAGGCTGCAACTTCACTGAGCAGAATATAGAGTACAGAGGCAATGGGCACATTGATTAGCATTCCCACGATCCCCATAGAGGTGCCGCCAACTGTGACGGCCAGCAGTACCCAAAGAGAAGGAAGTCCTACTGAAGTCCCCACCACCTTGGGATAAATCAGATTGCCTTCAATCTGCTGTAATATCAGGATGAACAGGATAAACCACAATGCAGAAAGAGGATCAGTGACAAAAATTAAAAATGCACCGATTGCTGTACCAATAAATGCGCCGAAAATAGGGATTAAAGCGGTAAACCCGACCAGTACGGAGATAGTCAACGCAAAGGGAAAACGGAAAATCATCATTCCAATAAAACACAGACAGCCGAGAATGACGGCTTCTGTACATTGTCCAGAAATAAAGTTTGCAAAACAGCGGTCAGAAACCCTAGCAATCCGAACAGTTTCATCCGAATATTTTTCTGGAACAAAGGAGTACAGCAGTTTT
>CALDJI010000146.1 GCA_937901805.1 uncultured Clostridia bacterium
CTCTGCGTATTTACATTACTATAAATGCAGAAAAAAGTCAATAGGTTTTCCTAAGAAATTAGGAAAGTGAAATTTCATGGAAATCCATAAAAATTAGGGAAAATAGGTAGAAATCCAGCTATTTTTTTACTGCCCGGAAAGGGGGTTTTCACCCTGGTCTTTCTATTGGAAACCGGACAGACTACAGCCCTCCTAAGAGAGTACCGGGAAACCCATTCCGGACAGCCAAAACTTTTCCTGCTCAAAAGGAACTTACTAGTATACAGAAATCCCCTGGGAATCCAATGGATTCCCAGGGGATACATCTTGCCTACTGGGCAAAACCCTTATTTCTCTTCGCCATAGTAAGCTTTCATATAGAGTTCCTGAATCTCGCTGACGAGCGGATATCTTGGATTCGCAGTGGTACACTGATCCTCAAACGCTTTATAGGAGAGTTCTTCCACTTTGCTCTTGAAGACATTCTCGTCAATACCGCAATCCTTAATGGACATTGGGCGCTCGGTTTCCTTCATCAGGTCGCGGATTGCTTTGACCAGGGATTTGACGCCCTCTTCGGTGGTCTTTGCCGGCAGGCCGAGGTAACGCGCGATCTTTGCGTATTTCTCATCAGCGACAAATTTGCTGTATTTCGGGAATGCTGCAAATTTTGTCGGTTTCTGAGCATTGTACTCAATCTCATACGGGAGGATGAGGGCGTTTGCACGGCCGTGCGGGATATGGAATTCACCGCCGAGTTTATGAGCCATGGAGTGGTTAAGTCCGAGGAAGGCATTGGTAAACGCCATGCCTGCGATAGCAGACGCATTGTGCATTTTCTCTCTTGCCTCTTTGTCCTCAGAACCGTTCTTATAGGCTCTTGGCAGATATTCAAAGACCAGTTCGATTGCCTTGATAGCAAGACCATCGGTATAATCGGAAGCCATTGTGGAAACATAGGCCTCAATTGCATGGGTCAGGACATCCAGGCCGGTATCCGCAGTAATGGATTTCGGCATGGACATACAGAACTGCGGGTCAATGATAGCAACGTCCGGAGTAAGCTCATAGTCTGCGAGCGGATACTTGATATTGCCGTTCTTCTTATCCGTGATAACGGAGAAACTGGTAACCTCGGAGCCGGTACCGGAAGTGGTCGGAATTGCGACGAGTTTTGTCTTGGTACCGAGTTTCGGGAAGGAGAAGGTTCTCTTTCTTATATCGAGGAAACGCAGTCTCAGTCCGTCGAAAGAGGTATCCGGGTGCTCATAGAACAGCCACATACCCTTTGCAGCGTCGATTGCAGAACCGCCGCCGATGGCAATGATGACATCCGGCTGGAACGCTTTCATCGCTTCCACGCCGCGCATAATGCACTCAACAGAGGGATCCGGCTCAACGTCGGAATAGATCTCGCTGTGACAGTATTCGCTCCTCTTTCTGAGGTAGTAGAGGATCTTGTCAACATTGCCAAGCTTGACCATCATTGGGTCAGTGACAATGAATGCGCGGGAGATATCCGGCATTTTTTCCAGGTACTGGATGGAATCTTCTTCGAAGTAGATTTTTGGCGGAATCTTGAACCACTGCATATTGACTCTCCTCTTGGCGATACGCTTTTTGTTAATCAGGTTTACAGTGGAAACGTTCTGAGAAACAGAGTTCTTTCCGTAAGAACCGCAGCCAAGGGTCAGGGACGGGGTATTGGTATTGTAGATATCGCCGATAGCGCCCTGGGAGGACGGGGAGTTTACAATGATACGGCCGACTCTCATCTCAGTACCATATCTTTCTGCAAGTTCCATGTCGCCTGTATGGATGACCGCAGAGTGGCCGAGACCGCCGAGTTCAAGCATGGTATTGGCATATTCAAAGCCTTGTTCGGTGCTGTCAGAGACAAAGTAAGCAAGAACTGGGCTGAGTTTTTCCAGGCTAAGTGGGAACTCTCTGGAAGGATAGGGCAGCGGAGCGATCAGGATCTTAGTCTTTTCCGGAACCTTGACGCCTGCCTGCTCTGCAATCCAGGACGCCGGTTTACCAACAATCGGCGCATTGACTGCCATTTTTTCACGGTTGATGACAAAATTTGTCACCTTCTCGGTTTCTTCCGGATTGAGGAAGTAGCAGTTGTTTGCCTTCATATATTTTTCAAACTGATCTTTAATCTCCTTGTCAACAATAGCAGCCTGCTCAGAAGCGCAGATCATACCGTTATCAAAGGTCTTGGAGAGCATCAGGTCGGTACATGCACGTTCCACATCACAGGTTTTCTCGATATAGCAGGGGACGTTGCCCGGGCCGACGCCGAGAGCCGGTTTTCCGGCAGAATAAGCTGCCTGTACCATACCTGGGCCGCCGGTTGCAAGAATGGTCGCAACACCCGGATGGTTCATAAGAAGGCCGGTTGCCTCGATGGAGGGGTATTCAATCCACTGGATGCAGTCTTCCGGAGCGCCTGCTTTGACCGCCGCTTCATAGACGATACGGGCTGCTTCTCTGGAGCACTGCTGTGCAGAAGGATGGAACCCAAAGATAATCGGGTTACGAGTTTTCATCGCAATGATGCTTTTAAACAGTGTAGTGGAAGTCGGGTTAGTGGTCGGGGTAACGCCGCAGATAACGCCTACCGGCTCTGCAACGTCGACGTAGCCTTCCATTTCGTTTTCGTCCAGAACGCCGACAGTTTTCTGGTGCTTAATGCTATGCCAGATATACTCGGTTGCAAACATGTTCTTGATGACCTTGTCCTCATACACGCCGCGGCCGGTTTCGTCGACAGCCATTTTTGCGAGTTTTTCATGGGCGTCAAGGCCTGCAAGGGACATTTCGTGAACGATATGATCCACCTGCTCCTGATTCAGATCCATGAATTTGTGAAGGGCGACGTTTGCCTTGGCAACCAAGGTGTCGATCATTTCTTTTGTCTCGACAGGCTGTGCTTTGGGCTGAGCATTTTTCTTTTCTGCCATAACATGTACCTCCATATGATTATTATCGGGTTTATGATGGTCATTTTCAAAGAAAAGAATAACTGGCGAACCGCCTTGTTAATCTTTTGACAATAAGATTGTACCGCATTGTCAAGAAAATGTCAATTGATTCCTGACTATTTTTTAACAATGTTTTCTCTAATCTTCACGAAACAATCCCTTTTCTTTTTGTCGATTTTCACAGTGTGCCAAGCTCATTTTCCCGTTGTTTAGTCCAGATCCATATGTTCCAAGTCAGACAGCTTTTTGTTTTGCAGCGCGATCTTTTCGTCTGCCTCGTCCTGAAACTTCTTGACAGCCTGAGCTGCCTTATTGATTGGGAGAATGGTTCCGGCACCTGCAATACAGCCGCCCGGGCAGGCCATACCTTCCAGCAGATAACCGTTGCGCTTGCCGGCTTTTGCAAGCATCAGCATCTTTTTGCAGTCGCGTAATCCTTCTGCATGGTCGACCTTAATCTCTTTATCCGGATACAATTCATGTACACAGTTGACGATTGCATCCGCAACACCGCCGGCAACCGCATAACCGCGCCCGGCAGCCGTCGCATCATCCATAATGTCATTTTCATCCACTGGAGAGTCAAATTCAATGCCCTTAGCGACAAACATGCCCATGAGTTCTTCAAAGGTGATGACAAAGTCTACATCGCTGCGCACAGAGGTTCTCATGGCTTCCAGTTTTTTCGCCGCGCACGGTCCGATAAAGACCACTTTTGCATTTGGGCGCTCTTTTTTTATCAGGCGCGCAGTTGCAACCATCGGAGTTAAAGAACTGGAAACATAAGGAGCCAGATCCGGGAAGGTTTTTTTCGCCATGACCGACCAGGACGGGCAGCAGGAAGTCGCAAGGAACGGATCCTCTCCGGTATCGACTTTGTGCATATAGTGTTTTGCTTCTTCGATGGCGCCGATATCCGCGCCCAACGCAACTTCATAAGTGGCGGCGAAACCGAGTTCGCCCAGGGCATGTTTGAGTTTTTCCGAAGTTGCAAGCGGACCGAACTGCCCGACGAATGCCGGCGCAATTTCTGCAATCACTTCGTTGCCTTCTTTAATAGAAGAAATCAGCTGGAAAATCTGAGACTTGTCCGCAATTGCAGAAAACGGACAGGAAACCAGACACTGACCGCAGGAAACACATTTGTCATAGTTAATCTTCGCACGGCCGAGATGATCGCTTTCAATGGCGTCCACCCCGCATGCAGCAGCACAGGGGCGCTCGGTTTTGATGATGGCGCTGTACGGGCAGATATCTTTGCAGCGCCCGCACTTAACGCATTTTTCCGTATCAATATGGCTTCTGCCATCGACAATGCTGATGGCTTTCATCGGACATACGCTTACGCAGGGATGAGCAAGACAGCCTTGGCAGGCATTGGTAACCTGAAAGCTGGTTTCCTGGCAGGCATTGCACGCAAACGGGATGACATTGACAAGGGGCGCCTCATACTGCCAATGGGAGAGTTTCTTCTCATCAAGCCCTTTGGAAATCGGTGCATGCTCGTCTACTTTGCGCAGAGGAAGCCCCATAGCAAGACGGAGACGCTCCCCAACGATGGCGCGTTCTTTAAAAATGCTTTCCCGGTAAGTGGGTACCTCGCCCGGAGAGATTTTGTACGGGATTTCCTCCAATCTTGCGGCATAATCCCCACCTTCGTAGGCGAGTTTTGCAATTTCAGCAAAAACTTGTCTGCGGATTTTGGTTGCAGGGGTATAAATTCCTCTCACTTCTACTTCACATCCTTTGCGGTCAATGCAATAATTTTTGCCATAACGGTTTCTGCGTTGGCATTTTCAATTCTTTCCCCGTTGATTTCCACTACTGGGGAATGGTCGCCGTGTTTCGGCTCCCCAATGCACTTGCTGGTGTTTACCTGAATTTGTGTCTGAAGGCGCAGCTGGACTTTCAGCTTGTTCAGGCTTTCGATGGATTCAATCAGATCGATCGCCCCATTCATGACGCACTCGGTGCACACACAAACAGTTACTGTCAGTTTTTTCATCATGTTTCATGTTCTCCCCTTATTCCCGATATTCCCGAATCCGGAAAGGATTCTGCGTTTCTCCTACAGCATGGAGGAAACTCTTCATTTTCTATGGAACCAGCGGCAGTCAGTTACCGGATTTCCGGCGTTTCTCCACTGCATTCTTACGATTATTCTACCATAGCGTTCAAAAAAAAGCTACCAAAAACTTCACCATGTTTCCAGGTATTTTTTTGTCTTTCTGACAGCATTTTCAGCCGTGAAAAATCCCCCGCAGACGGATAGGGTCAATCCTGCAAATAAATGTCGATAAACAGGTTCCCCCGCCCGCCGCCGCATTCTTTATCCGTAAGTTTGGCAAAAAGCAGTTTTCCTGCATCCATCAGGCGGGCAAACACGGCGTTATCCCGTCTGGGAACATAGCCGAGTTTTACTCCATCTGCGTTTTTGACCAAAACGGCCAGGTTATCAAAGGGATTTTCCGGTTCACGCAGCAGGGTAAGGCGATCCCCGATACCAAGGTACGGTTCCAGTTCTTCTATACCGGGGACAACATAGGTGTTATAGAGGAATACTTCCTGAGAAAAGGGTTTGGGAAGCTCCAACCCCTCTTTCTGGTGAAATAAACTGATAAGCCCGGCTGCACCGCTTTGAATCAAATCGTCCATCGTTTCACCTCAGCATTTCCTGAATCCCGGCACGGTATTCCGTGATTCTTTCCCGATATTGGGCGAGCAGACTCTCCTGCTCCCTTTTTCGCTTTTCGATCCATCCTGCATCCTGAAGACATTTCTTGAGTGTATAGGGATAGGCGGATTTGATGTTTCGGATGCTTTGCTGAATCTGCCCGATCAAAGAGGTAAGCCGTCTTTTCTCTTCGTTCAGTTTACGGGCGGCGTCCTCCCCGCTGTCCGGAAAAACCGATCCAGAAACCATCTCGTCAACCACCCGTATGGTTTCCAGATCCCCGCGCGCATAGGCTGACACCGCATTTTGGAACATTCGGAGGGCTTCTCTCCCAAGCTGTGGGTGCAAATCCGGGTGTAGGGCTTTGACAATTCTGCGGTATTTGGTTTTCAGTTCCTCCGCCTGATCTTGCGGGAGCGTTTCCAATTGGCTTCTATGGATTGCATCGTTCATCTTTCCCATCTGCTCTTCCAGCTTCTTTTGATAAAAGGTGAACTCACAGTTCAAAATCCGTTCGATTTCCGTAAGGACAACCCGTTCCTGCCGGTTTTTCCTGGACTGGATGAGTTCCATTTTCCGCTTTTGACGCAGCAGAATACACTGCGCCTCATAGATTTTATATTCCAGTGAACCCAGAGTCAGCAGATACTGCATCTCCAAATTTTTGCACTCCACATATTGCAGTTCATCCCGCTCCAAAACAAGCATGGAAAGCGCCGTGCGCAGCTTTTCCACTTCTCTTTTCAAGGATTCGTATCCTGGGAACAGAATGATATCCGTATGGTTCATAGGCACCCCCCTTACTCAACAGACATCCCATAATAAGATACAATCAAATCCACCATCCGGTCATAACTGCGCACTCCATCAGCTTGTCCGTTTGCTTTGAGATAGGAGTCATTCATCTGGTTGGCAGCCTCGGAAATCACTCCTTCATAACGCTTCCAAAACTCTGTATTCGCCAGCAAATCTGCATCCACCTGTTTAGAAAGTTGGGAGCGAATCTCCTGCCAAGCAGCAGGATCGGCAGCATGCAGGGTATTCATACAGTAAATCCAGCCCATCAGATAACCGCTGTAGGCAAAATCCGGGCGGGAAGATCCGATGCAGGCCAGAAATGCAATAAAATTTGCTTCCTGTTCCTGCATAAATCCACGCAGGTGCGAAAGCTCATGACAGAGGGTAAACGGGACATTGTAGGGCGTCATATCTCCATTATAGTTGGCTTCCATGGTAAAAGGAGAGTACACCCCGGTAATCCCCTGATAGGAGAGAATTTCTGAAACCGCTACCTCTTTGGGCGAAGGATAGTATCCCTCCAGTACCGGATACTCCCCGGCAAGGCAGTGCATTTCCTCCACAGCGGCGGACTTTTCTCCTGCGTCCAGCTGCATAACGCCCTTCTCATCCCGCTGTACAAGCGGAGTAAAGCGGTTTACCTCCTCTGTCAGCCAGAGACATACGGTTTTCAGCCGGGACACGCTGTACGCCGGTGCGGACAGGCCCGATTCCTCTGAAAACGATGCCCTGCGGTAGTTAATGCCACAGCCTGCTGCATAGAGAAAAAACAACAGCCCTGCTATCAAAACCATCCCGGATAAAAAGGAAAAAAATCGTCTCATCTTCTCTCCTTTCCGAATGGCCTGGACAAAAGTCCAAACTAAGGCTGTAGCCAATCCAGTCAGCAGGAGATAAAGGCCTATCTCCACCATAGAAACAGGAAACAGGCCCATCAACCGTCCCGCGGCGGACACCAGCAGAGGGTAAACCCGTTCCGCATACCACTGCGCAAAACCCGGAAACCATGCCGCTGCAAAAATTCCCGAAAGACCCAGGAAAAATAGGATTCCTCCCGCGGTAAAGCAGCCTTTTCCGCAAGGTATTATTTGTTTGCCGGCATGGGTCTGTTTCGTATCCATGGCATCTGCTCCTCTCTGAATTTACCATACCATACCCGGGAGCAGAAAGGAAGAGCAGAAATCACAGAAATTTCCCGCTGCTGGCCCGCCTTTCCGCTTGAGGTCTGCTTCTTTCCCCCAGTTGGTAATATCCCTGTTCGCCGGCTGTCCAAATCTTCCGGATTTCTTGATTTTACACCCTCGCTGGTGTTATGATGTGAATAGATTGACAAGGAACCATACTCAACAAAAAACGGAGGAGTTTGTATCATGGTGGAAGTCAGTGTCTGTGTCGGCAGTTCCTGCCATATGAAAGGCTCTTATCAGGTGATTAAGACCTTTACCGAACTTATCAAACAAAACCATTTCGAAAATATTGTCACGCTGAAAGCATCTTTCTGTATGGGAAAATGCCTGGAAGGCATTGCCTGCACTGTGAACGGAGAAATCCTGACAAAAGTCGGCTTTGCCAATGCGGAGCAGGTCTTTTATGAACACATCTATCCCCTTGCCCAACAAGAAGCCGGAGGTGAAACCCTGTGAGTGTTATCCAGTTAAACGAGGGAAGCTGCGTAAACTGTTACAAGTGTATTCGGGAATGCCCTATTAAAGCCATTGAATTTAAGGATGGACGCGCCAATATTATTGAAGACGAGTGTGTTTTATGCGGCACCTGCGTCCTGACCTGCCCACAAGGGGCAAAGGTCGTCAAAAATGAAGTCCCTAGTGTCAAACAATTGATTGCTGACGGGCGTAAGGTTTACATCACACTTGCCCCCTCCTGGGTAGGCTGGTTTGACTGTTCGTTTGCACAACTGAGCGCAGCATTCAAAAAAATCGGATTTGCCGGCGTGGAGGAAACCGCCATCGGTGCAGCAGAAGTCTCTCGCGAATATGCTTCTCTGATGCAAAACGGCTATATGAACAATATCATTGCAACCGCCTGTTCCTCCGTTGTTATGCTTGTAGAACGCCATTTCCCGGAACTGGTCAAAATGCTCGCCCCCATTTCCTCCCCCATGATGGCGCATGCAAGGATTATGCGGGAGATGTACGGTGACATCAAAGTGGTCTTTGTCGGACCTTGTCTGTCCAAAAAATTTGAAGCCAGCGACCCGCTTGCCGGCGGGTTGGTTAACTATGCATTGACCTTCCCTACCATTGAAGAATGGATGCATGAAAAGGGAGTGGATCCGACCACAATCGAGCCGGATCCGGATGCAAAAGGGGTTTCAGAGCCGGTTTCCCGCCTATATCCGACCGCTTCCGGTATCCTCAAAACCATTGGGGATGAAAGTTACCATAACTATAAACCAATTGCCGTAGACGGACTTGATCGCTGCCTGGAATTATTCAGCGCTTTGCGCGACGGAGAAGTACAAAACCTGTTTGTAGAGGCAAATATCTGCTCGGGCAGCTGTATCGGCGGACCGATTATGCGTATGCACAAAAAACGTACGATTGTCAGCGCCCAGAAAATCAGCGATGCACCAATGCCGCAGGATCATATTCCAGCGCAGACCTCCCTGCAGCATATGCCGCATCCGCGGGTATTCTCCAACCGCGCGGTGAAAAACGACATGCCGACCGAGGAACAGATCCGCGAAATCCTTGCGCAGATCGGAAAGACCTGCAAAGAACAGGAACTCAACTGCGGAAGCTGCGGGTATCCCTCCTGCCGGGCAAAAGCAATTGCTGTGTTCCAAGGCAAAGCGGACATTAACATGTGTCTGCCTTTCCTGCGCCAGAGAGCGGAAAACCTCTCCACTATGGTAATTGAGCACTCCCCAAATGCCATTATTGCACTGGACAACGATCTATGCGTCCAGGATCTGAATCCCCTTGCCCTGACCATGCTTGGCCAGGAACGCGCCGATGTGATTGGCATGCCTCTTCCAATGTTCTTTGGAGAGACTGATTTTGACAAGTGCAAAGAGGAGGGAATACCTGTTGTTAAGAAATTTTTCTCCTCCGACATTGGAAAAAGCGTGGAACAGACCACATTGTATATCCCGGAACACCGAATGTACCTGGTCTTTATCAAAGATATTACCGAAGAAGAAGAGCGCAAGAAAAAACTGGTAGATATGCGTGACAGCACCGTCGACATCGCCCAGAAGGTGATTGAAAAACAGATGATTGTCGCTCAGGAGATTGCAAGCCTGCTCGGGGAAACCACCGCAGAAACCAAAGTCGCCCTGACCAATTTGAAAAAGACAATGGGTACCATATCGGAGGACTAAGCCATGGAATATTTCGTCGATGCCGCTTATGAAAGTCTAAACCATTATGGGGAAGAACTGTGCGGTGACAAGGTGGAGTTTGTCCGGACAGACGATTTCTTTCTCGCCGTCTTAGCAGACGGCCTGGGAAGCGGAGTGAAAGCCAATATCCTTTCCACCCTGACCAGTAAAATCATTGCCACCATGTTTGCAAACGGTGCAAGCCTGACAGAAACTGTGGAAACCATTGCCAAAACGCTTCCTGTCTGCTCCGAAAGAGGGCTTGCCTATTCCACATTTACAATTATCCGCGTTTCCAAAGACGGCAGTGTCTTTACGGCAGAATTTGACAATCCTTCCCTGATTTATTTCAAGAAAAATCAATTGTCAGATATTCCCCGGCAGTTAATTGAAATGGAAGGAAAAGAAATTTACGTTAGCTTTTTCCAAGCCGAGGCGGGGGATATGATTATCACCTTCTCCGACGGCGTCGTCCATGCGGGTGTCGGACGGCTGCTGGATTTGGGCTGGCAATATGACAATATCGTTAAATACATCTGCGAAAATATCCGGCCCAATATGTCTCCAAGAGAACTCAATCACCGCCTGCTTGGCGCAGTGGACACACTGTATATGCAGCAGCCGGGGGACGATTCCACATCGGTTTCGCTGCTACTCAAGCCTTCCACCCCGGCTACTGTGATGGTGGGGCCTCCCCTGAACCCGGAAATGGATGAAATTGTCGTTAAAAAACTGATGTACTCCAAAGGGCTGAAAGTCGTCTGCGGCGGTTCCACTTCCCAGATCGTCAGCCGGGTTACCGGACGGGAACTGAAAGTCCTACTCGACTACGAAAACCCCTCCGTCCCGCCTACAGCAGCTATTGGAGGCATTGATCTGGTAACGGAAGGCGTACTGACCGTTGGAAAATGCCTGGATATTATCAAAACCTATACCAGCACCAGTGCTGCGAATAACACAGAGCTGGTTTCCCTGACCAAAAAAGATGGTGCAACCAAGCTGGCAAAACTATTGCTGGAAGACTGTACGGAAGTCCATTTTCTGGTTGGACGCGCACTCAATCCTGCCCACCAGAATCCTGGCATGCCTGTCTCCCTGGGTTTGAAGCTCAATCTCATCAAGGAATTGGCCGCAGAACTGAAAAAAACCGGTAAAAAAGTGACGCTGGAATATTTTTAAACGAAAAAAGCTGCTTGCGGAGAGTTTTTCCGCAAGCAGCTTTTTTATGCCACAAAAATTCCTCCCCGGAGTAAAACTCCGGGGAGGAATTTCGTCTGTCAGTTATCCTCTAAAATAATCAACACCGGCTTTAAAGATCATTTGATCTTTCTCGCCCTCGACGTTTTTATAAACATTGTTGCCAATACGCTCTGAGTGAGCCATCTTGCCGAGTACCCTGCCGTCCGGAGAGGTAATTCCCTCAATTGCCCACAGGGAAGTATTCGGGTTAAAGCGAATATCCATAGTTGGATTGCCTTCCAGATCGCAGTACTGTGTGGCAATCTGTCCATTCGCTGCAAGCTGTTCGAGCATTTCATCACTTGCCACAAACCGGCCTTCTCCATGGGAAATGGGCACCGTATGAACAGCGCCAACCTGATTATAGAGCATCCACGGAGATTTGTTGGAGGCCACACGCGTATGAACCAGCATCGACTGATGGCGGCCGATCGTATTAAAGGTCAGTGTCGGGCAGGTGTCATCCATCTCCCGAATTTCCCCATAAGGCACCAGACCAAGCTTAATCAGCGCCTGGAACCCATTGCAGATACCGAGCATCAGCCCGTCGCGGATATTGAGCAGTTCCATCACGCTCTCTTTAATGCTGGGGTTGCGGAAAAATGCAGTGATGAATTTCCCGGAGCCATCCGGCTCGTCACCGCCGGAGAAGCCGCCCGGCAGCATGACAATCTGGGATTCCCGGATTTTCTTTGTCATGAGTTCCACAGATTCAGTGATATCCGCAGAGGAAAGGTTTTTAATGACCACAATTTCCGGATCCGCACCTGCATTTGCAAAGGCCTTCGCAGTATCATATTCGCAGTTAGTACCTGGGAAAACCGGGATTAGTACTTTCGGACGGGCGATCTTGACCGGAGCGCAGAGATGCTGCTCTGTCCGGAAAGAGAGTTCTTTTACAGTTTCTTTACCGGTTTCAATATTGCAGGCAAAGACCGGTTCCAGCGTATCCTCCCATGCCTTTTGCAACTGCGCAAGATTCAAGATCTCGCTGTCTGCCAGGATAGTATATTCTTTGACCGTATGGCCGATAACCACGCCGGAACAAGGGGTTTCCTCATCCAGTTCCAAAAGGAACGCGCCGCTGGTCGGACCATAAAGCTTTTCATCAGAAACCGCATCGTCAA
>CALDJI010000147.1 GCA_937901805.1 uncultured Clostridia bacterium
TCGTCATTGACAGGCCAAAAGGCACCTGCCATCCCAGATTTCCAGGTCTTGTTTACCCAGTGGATTACGGGTATCTGAAAGATACTTCTTCTATGGATGGTGAAGGGATTGATGTTTTTATCGGCAGTGAAGAAGAGCGGCTGCCCGACGCCATTTTGTGTTCCGTTGATCTGCTCAAACGTGACTGCGAAATCAAACTCCTTATCGGTTGCACCGAATGGGAAAAGGACACGGTAATGCAGTTTCAAAACCAAAGCAGTTCCTGTAAGGCAATCCTGATAAGCAAATAGGGAAAGCGGTGGATCATCCCGTATAGAAATCATCCCCAGCCGTTTGGCTGGGGATGATTTCTGTTTCCTGCTCAAATATCATTTTTCACCAAATCTTCCAAGGTTTCCCGCTTTACCGCAATCCGCGGCTGTCCATCCTTTACCATCACCACTGCGGGCCGCGGGATTCGGTTATAATTGGAAGCCATAGAGTAATTGTATGCTCCAGTTGCTAAAACCGCAACAATATCCCCTTCCCGGATTTCCTGCGTACTCATGTCTTTTCCGATCAAATCACCGCTTTCACAGCATTTACCTGCCAGGGTGACCGTTTGCGTACGCGGATCTCCCGCTCTGCCCGCTACTACCAGCTCATACTCAGACTGATAAAGCGCATAGCGCGGATTATCCGTCATCCCGCCATCAATCGCAACATAGGTGCGCACGTTCGGAATCTCCTTGACGGAGCCCACCTTATACAGGGTAATTCCAGCCGGTCCTGCAATCGATCGGCCCGGTTCAATGATCACAAACGGCTGCTCCAAACCGAGTTTTTTGCAGCATCCTTTCACCACCTTGGAAACGCGCTCCATATAGCGGTCATAGGGCACCGGGTCGTTTTCCGGTACATATTTGATACCAAATCCGCCGCCAAGATCAAGCTCACGGATTATAATCCCTGTTTTCTCTCGAATCTGTGCCATAAATGTGAGCATCACTTCTGCCGCATGCTCAAACGGATCAATATCAAAAATCTGGGAACCAATATGGCAGTGCAACCCAACCAATTCCACATTTTCCAGCTTTGCCACCGCTTGGACAGCTTCCATCGCCTCGCCTGTTTCAAGCGCCAGGCCGAATTTAGAGTCAATCTGTCCTGTCCGCACGAAACTGTGGGTGTGCGCATCCACTCCCGGCTTGATACGGAATAGGATTTTTGCAGTCCGTCCCGCTGCACGAGCCATACCGTCCAGCAGATCCAGTTCTGTGCGGTTGTCAACTACAATCCTGCCGACCCCCGCTTCCAGTGCATAGGCAAGTTCCTGCGGGGTTTTGTTATTTCCATGGAAAAACATCTTCTCAGCCGGAAAACCAGCCTGAACAGCAGTATAAATTTCCCCGGCGGAAACAACATCCAGCCCAAGTCCTTCCTCTGCAATAATCCGGCACATCTCCTTGCAGGAAAACGCCTTGCTGGCATAAGTAACAAGCCCTTTTCCTCCATAGTAAGATTCCATGGAATCACGGAACATCCGGCAATTTTTCCGAATCATCCCTTCATCCATAACGTACAGAGGGGTTGCGTATTTTTCTGCCAATTCCAAAGTATCCGCCCCGCCGATAACCAGATGATTTTTCTCATTTACGCTTAGACATTCTGAAACAAACATTGCCGCTTTTCCTCCTTTATTTCCAGTCTCTGTCAGGATTCTTCCTCAAAAGGCGGATCTTCTTCCACGCACTCTTCCAATATGGCGCGCAGCGGCTCCACCCCTTCCCCGGTTTCCGAAGAAAAGGGGATCATCGTAATCTGTTCCGCATAGGGGATCGTTTTGGAAAACGCCCTCATCCTCTCTTCAAACTGACGCCTGGACAGCTTGTCCCGTTTTGTCAAAACCACAATAAAGGGATAACCGCCTTCAATCAGAAAATCCAGCATAAACAGGTCGTTCTTTGTCGGATCATGCCGGATATCAATCAGAC
>CALDJI010000148.1 GCA_937901805.1 uncultured Clostridia bacterium
GTTCGGTTATCGTTGTCGGTCCGGAACTGAAGATGTATCAGTGCGGCCTCCCGAAGGAGATGGCTTTGGAGCTGTTTAAGCCCTTTGTCATGAAACGTCTGGTAGAGACTGGCAAGGCAGGCAATATCAAGAGCGCCCGTAAGATGGTGGACCGCGCCAAGGACGACGTCTGGGATGCTCTGGAAATCGTTATTAAGAATCATCCGGTCCTGCTCAACCGTGCGCCGACCCTGCATAGACTGGGTATCCAGGCATTTGAACCCGTCCTGGTAGAGGGCAGGGCGCTGAAGCTCCATCCGCTCGTCTGTACCGCTTACAATGCGGACTTTGACGGCGACCAGATGGCGGTTCATGTCCCCTTGTCGGCAGAGGCGCAGGCGGAAGCACGCTTCCTTATGCTGGCTGCAAACAACCTGCTTAAACCGTCCGATGGACGCCCGGTTGCAGTCCCGACTCAGGATATGATTCTCGGTTCGTACTATTTGACCCTGGTCAAAGAAGGGGAACCGGGCGAGGGCAAGGTTTTCCGCGATATCAACGAGGCCCTGATGGCATATCAGGCTGGTGTTGTCGGCCTTCACGCTCCTATCCGCGTGCGTGTTTCCAAAGAGATTGGCGGGCATAAAATCACCAAGCTCATTGACGCGACCGTTGGCCGGTTAATCTTCAACACCCCGATTCCGCAGGATTTAGGCTATGTAGACCGTCAGAATTCTGATACCGTGCTCGATCTTGAGGTTTCTTTCTTGGTAGGAAAGAAACAGCTCGGGAATATCATCGATCGCTGCATTAAAATCCATGGAACCACCCGGACTTCAGAAATCCTGGATGAAATTAAAGCTCAGGGTTATAAATATTCTACCAAGGGCGCCATTACGGTTTCCGTTGCAGACGCCGTTATTCCTCCGCAGAAGAAAGAACTTCTGGCTGAAGCGGACGCACAGATTGATAAGGTGACCAGACAGTACCGCAGGGGTCTTATCTCGGATGAGGAGCGCTACAACGCGGTTATTAAGACCTGGAACGAGACCACCGATAAGGTGGCAGACGCACTGAAGGATAATTTGGGACAGTACAACCCGATCTTCATGATGGCAGATTCCGGTGCGCGTGGTTCTATGAACCAGATTCGTCAGCTTGCCGGAATGCGCGGATTGATTGCAAATACCTCCGGTCATGCGATTGAGATTCCGATTCGCTCCAACTACCGTGAAGGTCTGAATATTCTGGAATACTTCATTTCTTCCCGTGGCGCGAGAAAAGGACTTGCCGATACGGCGCTTCGTACCGCGGACTCCGGTTATTTGACCCGTCGTCTGGTCGACGTTTCCCAGGATGTCATTGTCCGTCAGGATGACTGCGGTACCCGCAATGGTATCTATGTCTATGACATCAAGGATGGCAACGAGATGATCGAGGATATGCAGGAGCGCCTGGTTGGACGCTATCCGGCAGAGGATATTATCGATCCGCAGACTGGGGAGATCCTGGTCAGCCGGGAAAAGATGATGACCGATGTCGATGCGGCCAAGGTTGTGAAGGCGGGTATCAAGCGCGTGAAGATCCGCTCCATTCTCACCTGTGCTTCTAAACAGGGAATTTGCGCGCACTGCTATGGTGCAAACCTTGCAAACGGCAAATCCGCTGCAATCGGCGAGGCGGTCGGCATCATCGCCGCACAGTCTATCGGCGAACCGGGTACTCAGCTGACCATGCGTACTTTCCATACGGGCGGTATTGCAAACGCTGAGGATATCACACAGGGTCTTCCGCGTGTTGAGGAACTGTTTGAGGGCAGAAAACCGAAACATCTTGCAATTATCAGTGAAATCGGCGGAGAAGTCCGGATTGAAGAAATCAAGAAAAACCGCCACGCGGTTATCTTTAATAAAGAGACCGGGGAAGAAGCAAGTTATCTGATCCCCTACGGTTCCAGACTGAAAGTAAACGACGGCGACGTAATTGAAGCAGGCGATCTCGTAACAGAGGGTTCTGTCAATCCACACGATGTCCTTGCTATCAAGGGGGCCGAAGCCGTTCAGGATTACCTGATTCAGGAAGTCCAGAGGGTTTACCGGATGCAGGGCGTTGACGTCAACGATAAGCATATCGAAGTTATCGTCCGCCAGATGATGCGCAAAGTTCGTGTGGACGATGCAGGCGACACTGCTCTGCTTGCAGGTTCCATGATTGATAAGAGCGAATTTGAAACTGCCAATGAGAAAATTGAGGCAAGGATTGCAGCAGGGGAAACCGAACTCCGTCCGGCTACCTGCGATCCGGTTTTGCTCGGTATCACCAAGGCCTCCCTGGCAACCGATTCCTTCCTCTCCGCGGCTTCCTTCCAGGAAACCACAAGAGTGCTCACCGACGCGGCAATCAAGGGGAAAGTGGATCCGCTGCTCGGCCTGAAGGAAAATGTTATCATCGGTAAACTGGTTCCGGCTGGAACCGGTATGGCATGTTATCGCGACGTCGAAGTGTTGGAAGAAAACAATTCTTCCGCAGAAGTATTGACAAACAGCGCGGAATAATGCTAAAATATGTAATTGTGTGTAAAACACAAAATTCAGGTGTGAAAAGTGGGCTTTTTCACCAAAGCCCCACTTCCACATAAACAAATTTTTAGTGAGGAGGTGCAATATGCCAACCTTTAACCAGCTTGTTCGTAAGGGCAGACAGGATGTAGAGAAAAAATCCGGCGCTCCTGCGCTTCAGAGAGGATACAACTCTAAGAAACGCGAGTATACGGATCACAACTCTCCGCAAAAGCGCGGTGTCTGCACAGCAGTTCGTACCATGACTCCGAAAAAGCCGAACTCCGCTCTTAGAAAGATCGCCAGAGTTAAGCTTACCAATGGAATCGAGGTCACTGCTTACATCCCGGGTATCGGCCACAACCTTCAGGAGCACAGTGTTGTCCTGATCCGTGGCGGACGTGTTAAGGACCTTCCTGGTACACGTTACCATATTATCCGCGGAACTCTTGATGCACAGGGTGTAGCCAAGAGAATGCAAGCCCGTTCCAAATACGGTGCTAAACGTCCGAAGGCTGGTGCATCAAAGTAATCAAAGCCCCAACGTAGCGTAATTGCTGCCGATGAGCGGCTATCTATAGAATATGGATAGGCCTTTCATTGGCAAACGGGAGTTTTGGAACTTTCGAGTACCTGAGATATCATTTATGTGAAGGAGGGAAGCGAAGTGCCAAGAAGAGGTCGTATCGCAAAAAGAGACGTACTGCCGGATCCGCTGTACAATTCCAAGCTCGTGACCCGTCTTATCAACAACATCATGTATGATGGTAAGAAAGGCGTCGCACAGAAGATTGTTTACGGTGCATTCGACATCGTCCATGAAAAAACCGGAAAAGAAGCTCTCGAAGTTTTCGAGGAAGCTATGGAGAATATCATGCCGGTCCTGGAGGTCAAAGCCCGCCGTGTTGGTGGTGCCACCTATCAGGTCCCAATGGAAGTCCGTCCGGAAAGAAGACAGACTTTGGGTCTGCGCTGGATCACAACTTATTCCCGCAACCGTTCTGAAAAAACCATGAGAGAGAGACTTGCAGGAGAAATCCTCGATGCTGTCAATGGTAATGGCGGTGCAGTGAAGAAACGCGAAGATACCCATAAGATGGCAGAGGCAAACAAGGCTTTTGCCCATTACAGATGGTAGTTTTCATGATTGGTTGTGCATATGTCCGTGAATAACGGACAAACATGTTGTTGAATAAGAAATGCAGGGCGCCCTGCGGTTTTTCTAAAGAAGCCGTATTGCGCCTTGCTCCCTAATTTATTTGCTATCGATTAACAAGGAGGACAATATGCCAAGAGAAATCCCACTCGAGCTTACTCGTAATATTGGCATTATGGCCCACATTGACGCCGGTAAGACCACTGCAACTGAGCGTATCCTGTACTATACAGGTCGTACTCATAAGATTGGTGATACCCACGAAGGTACGGCTACAATGGACTGGATGGAGCAGGAGCAGGAAAGAGGGATTACCATCACCTCCGCTGCTACTACTGCATTCTGGAAAGGCCATCGTATCAATATCATTGACACACCGGGGCACGTGGACTTCACTGTTGAAGTTGAGCGTTCTCTGCGCGTACTGGACGGCTCTGTCACAGTTTTCTGTGCAAAGGGCGGCGTTGAGCCTCAGTCCGAGACTGTTTGGCGCCAGGCTGATAAATACCATGTACCGCGTATGGCTTTTGTCAACAAGATGGACATTATGGGCGCTAATTTCTATAACGTCGTTTCCATGATGCATGACAGACTGAAATGCAACGCTGTCCCAATCCAGCTGCCGATCGGCGCTGAGGACACTTTTGTCGGCGTCATCGATCTTGTTGAGATGCATGCAATTATCTATCACAACGACCTCGGCACAGACTTCACTGTGGAAGAGATCCCTGCTGATATGAAAGAAAAGGCGGAAGAGTACCGCGGCCAGCTGATGGAAGCAGTCGCAGAACTCGACGAGGATCTGATGATGAAATACCTCGACGGGGAAGATATCTCGACTGATGAAATCAAAAAGGCGATCAGAAAAGGTACTATTTCTAATGAATTTGTCCCTGTTCTGTGCGGTACTGCCTATCGTAACAAAGGTGTTCAGCCTTTGCTTGATGCGATTGTCGATTTCATGCCTTCTCCGGTGGATGTTGATCATATCACTGGTATCAATCCGGAAACCGGTGAGGAGGAAGTCAGACCGTCTGATGATTCCCATCCGTTTGCTGCACTTGCATTCAAAATTGCAACCGACCCGTATGTCGGAAAGCTCTGCTTCTTCCGTGTATACTCCGGTTCTGTGGATGCAGGCACAACCGTTTACAATGCGAACAAGGATAACAATGAGAGAATCGGCCGTATCCTTCAGATGCACGCAAACCACAGACAGGATATCGAAACCTGCTATGCAGGAGATATTGCTGCTGCTGTCGGCCTGAAGAATACTAGCACTGGTGATACCCTCTGCGACAGAAAAGCTCCGATTATCCTCGAGTCGATGGAATTCCCAGAGCCGGTTATCCGTGTTGCGATTGAGCCGAAGACGAAGGCCGGCCAGGAAAAAATGGGCATTGCGCTTGCAAAACTGGCAGAAGAGGATCCGACTTTCCGCACCTATACCGATGAGGAAACCGGACAGACCATTATCGCCGGCATGGGCGAACTTCACCTGGAAATCATCGTTGACCGTTTGCTCCGTGAGTTCAAGGTCGAAGCAAATGTCGGTAAGCCTCAGGTTTCTTACAAAGAGACCATTAAGGGCAATGCAGATGTCGATATGAAATATGCAAGACAGTCCGGTGGCCGTGGCCAGTATGGTCATGTTAAAATCCGTGTCGCTCCTAATGAGAGCGGTAAGGGCTATGAGTTCAAGAACGCCATTGTCGGCGGCGCGATTCCGAAAGAGTATATTCCTGCTGTTGACGCAGGTATTCAGGGCGCGCTCCAGACCGGTATTCTTGCTGGTTATCCGGTTGTCGATGTCAAGGTCGAACTCTATGATGGTTCTTATCATGAGGTTGACTCCTCTGAGATGGCATGTAAGATTGCCGGTTCTATGGCTATCAAAGAAGCCCTCAGAAAAGCAGGCTCCGTTATTTTGGAACCGATTATGAGAGTTGTTGTCATCACTCCGGAAGATTACATGGGCGATGTTATCGGCGACCTCAACTCCCGCCGCGGACAGATTCAGGGTATGGAACCGAGAAACGGCAGTGAGGAAATTACAGCGATGGTTCCGCTGTCTGAGATGTTCGGTTATGCAACTGATCTCCGCTCCAGAACACAGGGACGCGGCCAGTATTCTATGGAGTCCATTGCAGAGACAATCATGTCTGCAAGGGCAAAAAATGACTGATTTTAGGCGTAAAAACCTTGAATTTTATCACAATACTTGCTACAATACCAAGTAAGCGAATCCTAAGCTTACTTAGATTAAGGGAGGAACAGAAAAATGGCAAAGTCTAAATTTGAACGTACCAAGCCACATGTTAACATTGGTACTATTGGTCACGTTGACCACGGCAAAACCACTCTGACTGCAGCTATCACCAAGACTCTGGCTCTCAAAGGCCAGGCTCAGTACGAAGCATATGACATGATTGATAAGGCTCCGGAAGAGAGAGAGCGTGGAATCACAATCAACACCGCACATGTTGAGTATGAAACCGACAAACGTCACTATGCACACGTTGACTGCCCGGGACATGCTGACTATGTCAAAAACATGATCACTGGTGCTGCTCAGATGGACGGCGCTATCCTGGTCGTTTCTGCTGCT
>CALDJI010000149.1 GCA_937901805.1 uncultured Clostridia bacterium
GTCGAAGCATAAGAACGGGCAGGATGTGGGGATGGAGCGGATGCAGGAGCTGTGGAAAGGATGGAAGCTGATTGACGGGGAGGGGAAGATGGGGGTAAAATAAAAGGGAGTATACGCGGATCTGGGGAAAGAGTTCCGGATGTGAAGACCCACGCAAGAAGATATGTAGTTATTCTGCAAAGGATTAAAGGTAGTATAAAAGGCAAGAGATTAATACGTTGCAAAACTCAAGAAAAATAGAAACAATGAGCCAGAAGGATTTGTGTTCAGGCTGTTGAGTAACCAAAGAAACAGTTTGTTTTACTGCATAACCACATACTGCGGCGGCTAAAGATAAGATGATATCAACGATGAACTCCATAGTTTTTCTCCTTTTAGATGATTTAAAAGAAATATGTAAGAATTTTTTTAGATGAAAGCACTTGATGAAAAAAATTAAAAAAAAAGAGTGATTGACGGGAGGAAAGTGAGAAAGATGTCTTTTAAAATTGAATTGGTTGCAATGAAAAATTATGAGAAAACAGGGATAATACCATCAAAAAATTAGTTGGCGTTGGGCTGGAATATCGCTTTTTGTAGGATATCACTAAGATGAATTAAGGATAGGTTAAAAAGGAGGAGTGATAGTGCTTTTAAGGTATGTTGTAAGTAATTTTAAATCTATTGGGCATCCCGTAGAGTTTAGCATGTTTCCAACGGAAGAAAGCACCGATGAACGCTTTTTGAAAACAATTACAACAAAAGCCGGTAAATGGAAGGTGTTGCGGCGTGGCGGCCTTTTTGGCCCTAATGCATCGGGCAAATCTTCCTTTATCGAATCGATTGATTTTGCCCGGGATTATATCGTGGATGGACAGAAAAGCGGAAAAGGAACGGGAGTTAATCAGTTTAGAGGTGATTTTGAAGATATCGAAGGAATTTCTTCCTTTCAGTTCATGTTTTACATGGAAGGCGAAGTTTATGAGTATGGTTTTTCTGTGGATCGGCGCCAAGTGCATGAAGAATGGCTGATGCAGTTAACTGAAAAAGATCTTGAGCCGCTATTCACTCGTATTACAGATGAAAATGGTAAAACAGAAATTGAAATCGAATCAAGATTTGCGCGTCATAAATCCAAGGATAGAATGTTGGCTGATGTTCTCAAAGAGAGTATTCAAGAGAGCCAGAAAAATCAGCTTTTCTTATATAAGCTGTATGACAATGGAATCAAAAAGGCAGAGAGAATTGTCAGGTGGTTTAAAAATCTGCAAGTTATTTTCCCTGAAACCACAGTACAAGCTCTTCCAATTCGTATGAAAACGGATGAAGATCTGCGCAATTATATTGCAAGTATGCTTGATAAGATGGATACAGGCGTTTATGAGATTTCTGTGGCAAGTGATGAAATTGATTTTCATGAATTTGCGCAAAAGTTGGATTTACCCAAAGAAATTGTGGATAAAATCGAAGAAATTAAAAATGGAATTGTGAATTTGGCTGGAAGATACTTTATTTTTGCAGAAAACAAAAAGAAAAGGACTATCTTGGTTCAGCTTAAGTTTAATCATCGGTTAAATCGCAAAAAAGTTCAGTTTAATATAGATGAAGAATCTGATGGTACACAACGTTTGGTTGATTTACTTCCCATGCTGTTTACGATTGGTAAGAATCCAGTCATTTATTTGGTTGATGAAATTGATAGGAGTTTGCACACAAAACTTTCGTTGTTTTTACTTGATGAATTTGCATGTAGGGCACAAGAAGGAAGCAACCAGATTATTTTTACAGCGCATGATGTGAACTTAATAAATCTGGATAATTTTCGCCAGGATGAGATATGGTTTATTGAGAAAACTCAAATGGGGGAATCTACATTAAGGCCATTTTCTGATTTTGAAGTCAAAACAGGTCAAGATACTTTAAAAGCTTATTTGAGTGGTAGATTTGGCGCTGTTCCGATGATTAGGGGGATACACTAATGCCGCGTATTAAAAGTAGAGTGCCTTTTACCCCACAAAATCCTTACCGTGTGGTTAGGCCGCAAACTAGTAAAATTATTTTTCTTTCATGCGAAGGAAGTGTAACAGAGGAAGAATACTTTGGATTGATTTCAGATATTTATAGTGAGATAAGGAGTAAAATCCAGTTTGTTTCTGTTGCTGAAGACGCTGTTTTTACTGCTCCTAAATTTAGAACACAAGAGCAAGTGACGCTGCTTAGTAAAGTGCGTCCGAAGCATTTGGTCGAGCGGATTGATTGCTTTAAAGCTGAAAAAAATGATATTTATCAGTTTGAAAAGTATCCGGAAGATGAGTTTTGGATTTTAACAGATGTGGATCAGAACTGGTCAGATCAGCTTATTGATCCTAAAACTACTAAAACTTATAAAGATGAGTGGGATGAGGCAGTGGCAGCATGTGAAGAAAAAGGATATCACTATGCAATAAGCAATCCTTTTTTTGAGATATGGTTACTATTGCATCATGACCAGCCTTCTGAAGAGGATAAAAGTTTTGCTGTATCAGATAGGCATTCTTATGAAAAAACAAATCACTTCCGTACAAGGTTATCAGAGCTTGGTGTACCTTTAAAGGACAAGAAACATATCAACTTTTCAAACTATAGCGATGAAAAAATTAAAACGGCGGTTCAGCGGGCTGAAGCGTTACATATGGACAAGGCAGATATGTGTCCACGGTATTTTGCAACTACGGTATATCTGCTTGTAAAAAAAATATTTGAAATGTTGCCGGAGAAATCTTGGTAAAAGATACATGGGGGATATGTGGCTACATTAATTTGAAAAAATTTATTCGCAGATGGAAAAAGAGTTTGGAAAAATTTACAAGGGAGAAACTGATGATTATGGTGAAAATAAAATAGATTTCATAGGAAGGGGGCGGACTTATGGATTTGTGCATGAGGACAAAAATGCCAGTCAGGAGCATGGTTACCTGCAAGTTGGAGCAATTGAAAACATGGGTAGATCCCGGGGAAATACCGGGGCTTTCCAATGAAAATTTTTCATTGGATTATGAAACGGATGACGCATTGTATATCGTAAAGCCTGAGGTGGGATATTCCATTATGAACAGCCTGTTTGAACCGCAGCAATGTGAGGCGGAAGAAGAGGCGGTGGAAAAGCTGCGCAGATTGGCGGTTCATGAGGCGCTTCAGGCAAAATGTTACGCACAGGAAAATGCGAATCCGGTTTATCAGAACCTGCTGTCATGTCTGGAGGACAGCAATTTTACAGGAATTATTTTATGTAATCTGAATGTCAGGCTGAACAGCCCGGAACTTCTTGGCCCGGGTATCTTCGTTCGGCAATTTTCTTATCGAATTCCCTTTTTAAAAATCGAAAATGCAGAATTCTTTGCGCATCATGCAGAAGTAAAAAATGGTGTGGTGAAAGGCTGGCTGGAATCATCAGAATCAGCTTATACATGGAGAGAGCAGGAATTTTCTTTGACTGTCAGGAATATATTTGCTTTTTTGGATGGAGAACAGATTGTAAATCCCGGTATCAGGATGGAATTATCGCTGTATACACTGTTTGGAATGGAAGCATATGCGAAAGAAAGCCTGTTTTTTCAGGGACTTTATACGCGAATCTCCAGCGGATCGGGGGAAGTGGATGCATATCATCTTCTAATGGTTTCTGCCGGAATTTTGGAATTTCAGGACAGCTGGCTCTGCCGGGTCAGATTGGAAAAGGCAGAGACGGGGCTTATCGAGAACGGCGACAGGATGTCTTTTCAAGTGAGTCTGGAAGGAAAGCTGTTTTTCAGGGATCCGGCTTCCGGATTTTGCCCTGTTGATTGCATGAGGTTTCGGCATCTTCGAATAGAGCTTGAGCTGACAGAACAGATTGGAACGCGAATGGATCACTACCGTAATATCCGATTTCCGATGCGGCAGGATTTTTTGGGAGAAAAATCGGTTCTTGGACAGCTTCCTTATCATTCAATTCAGTTAGTAAGCTGGGAGGATGGGGAATGGCCGGAAAGTCTCGGATTTTCCAGAATGCAGGTTCCAATCAGCCAAAGCCTGTGGAAAAAAGCAAAAGGGACACGTTGGTTTGGCGTAGTCGCTGGAATTGAATTTTTTCATGGGATAAGTCTGGATGTCCTATTTGCTTTTTCCGGACAGGAACCATTTTACGCAGGGGCAAGATTTGGCATGGGGACAGGAGGAAGAGAATTGCCAATATCATCGCTGCTTTCGCTGTCTGCTTCTGAGGCGGCAATTTTGCAGGAGGAAGGAGGAAGTGTCAGGTTGATCCTAAAAGGGATCAAAGCGTCGCTGCTTGGAATCCGGGTTCCGGAGGGGAGCCTGAATCTGGCGATTATCCCTCATAAAGAGAAGGAATGCAGTTGGTATTGTGTGTATGGAAAAGGGGAGAAGGAGGGGGATATATGAGCCTAATTTCTTTTACAATGTACTATGTTGGGCATGGTTCTATGTTTTATGCAAAGGTGTACGATAGAGACAGAAAATTGGAAATGCAAATCCTCGTGGATGCCGGAAGTACTTCTGATGCAACGGGATGGGAAGCTGATGCAAATAAGGAGAGGGTTATTGAGGAAATTATGGAAAATAATGTTCCGCTGATTGTTTGTTTGACGCATCTGCATCGAGACCATTATAGTTTTTTAACTGATTTATTTAAGAAAATTAACCGGGAAGAACGGTGGGATATGTTAGCCGCTTTTATTGTAGGATCCATGCATAGGGGGATAGATACAGATGAACTGATAAGGTATTCCGGAGAATTCCAACAGCTTGCATACTTGGTTAGCGGACAAAAGGAAGACGCGTGGTGGCCGCTGGATATTGTTGATGAGGAAACTGATTTGTGGATATCGAAGGAAGGAGATGTGAGGCTGTCAGTGCTTTTTAATTGTTTGTGCGGATATGGAGATGAAAATGATAATAGCGCTGTGTTTTGTTTGCGGCATTTACAGTCCAGTAATTTAGTGATATTTACCGGGGATATTACCGGGGCAACGCTGCAAAGAATTGATGAATGCAGCGCATATAAGGAAGCTTTAAGGAAGGGGTTAGCACGTTATTTTGTTTATATGACGATTCCGCATCATGGTTCTATACATACGCTGGAAAAAGAATATTTTGTTATGAACAGGAATCGATATGGCGCTAATATATACACAACAAAAAATCTGAATAATTTTTTCAGAGCGATTGGCTTCAAAAAAGGAGGATTGTTGCTCAGTTCAGGAGTATTGGATTTGCATGGACATCCGGATTTTTTTGTAGTACGTATGTTTTATCCGTATGCAAAAAGGGATCATATATTTCAGGAAATTGTTCCATGTTACGTAACATATGATGAACCCGGGTATTCTGTAATTTTAGACATGCCTTTACCGGATGAAGGGTGGTATGGATTTGAAAATATGAGACAGTTTTATACAACCGTACATGTAAAGAGGGTAAATCATGTGCCAACATTGGAGACCAAGGATGCGCATATACATATGGAGTGGGAGCCTCCCATATAATTGAAAGCTTGGATGTTAAAAATTGAAAGTACCTCGGATTATAGTCCCTTTGTACGCTGAGGGGGAAAGATGCTGCTGATAGAAACGCTATGGAAGAGGAATAAGGAGAAAATTCCATGAAAAAACAGACTTTAAAACAGTATTTTGGAACAATCGGGAAAATGCTGTGTTCTGAGCAGGTAGTTTTGAAGTATCGGGATTGTCCTTTCCAGAATGCTGAATTTACGGATATAACGACAGAAGGAAAGATAATAGAAGGAATTTTGAGCATGCCTTCTGAGGTAAGAGAGCGGTTTCCATGGGTGGATGAAAAACTGCATGTAAAGGGAAGCGCTGCAGGAGCTGAGTTTATGCTGGAGGCAATCCTTGCGGATATCAGTCAATTGGGATTACCGCAGAAGCTCCCGTTTGCGGTGAGAGAAGCCAGTATTAAATTTTCCAACAGAAAAAAGAAGATACCTTCGGAACTGGCAGGAATGATAAAAGCAGAGTTGTGGGAATCTGAGCTGGAAGTCTTTTTAAAGGGAGGAGTAGGGACGGAAGGGCTGATTCCGATTGTTTTCAGATTTTATCCTTTCAGAGGAGGAAAGAGGAGAGAATATTACGGGAGCTTTGAAGAGGGACAGGCAGCCATGGATGCGGGCAGATTTGTCAAAAGCTGTACGGGAATTTCTGTGGATTTTGCAGAAATCCTGCCGGTTGAATTTCCATTTTCATCCCAGATCAGACCGGGGGACTTTTTCATATGTATCAAGGAGGAGGGCGGGGCACTTTCGATAGAAGCGGTTTCGTGCAGGCTTATTTATGAAAAAGAGCAGTCCCTGTTTTCAATCGCAGGGATATCGTTTCGGAATTTGTATCTGGATCTGGCGTTTTACAGACAGGATAATTTGGAAATGTCCTGTTATCCGGCGATTGGCGGGACACTGGAAATCGCAGGAATTCCGTTGACCTTCCGTTTTGACAGACCCTATCACGTTCTGACGGTAGATTCCTGTAATTTACCGGAAAAAAGGGCGGTTTCCATTCTGGATGCAGCAGGAACTCTGGGATTTGCAGTTCCGGAGTTTTTGAAAACAGTTGTGATTGAGAATGTATTTTTGCAGGCGGATATTGAAAGCAGGGGATTTTCGGCGTGCCTGTATTTTTCCAACGCTTCCATTCAAAACATGAGGAGGAGCGTTTCAGACGGTCTGGCGTTAGAGTGGTCGGAAGCAGGGATTAGCCTGCAGACAGGAAACGGGAAAATGCGGATTGGATTTAGAAGTGAGCTGCTGCTGAGAGGCGAAACAGAGATGCTGGGCGTATTTTCTGTCAGGGGAATCTGGGAGAACGGGCAGATTTTATTTTTCGGATATTGGGTTTGCGGAACAGGTAGCTTTAACCGGATTTACGAAGAAATATTCGGTGTCAGGATTCCGGCACAGGTACCGGTTTTTACGGTGCAGAATCTGGAGCTTTCCGGAAAGATCGGGGAAGCGGTAAGGCTGGAGCGGATACAAGGAACGGTATCCGCTGAAATTGCAGACGAGAGTCTGCTGGGATTTGCTTTTCAGGTAACAGCTCAGGTTGTATCGGATGAAAATGGATTTATGTGCACGGGAATGATAGATTTTGCACGCTATTTTAAAATGGAAGCAAGGGCGCTATGGACAAGGGGAGGGGTATTTTCATGGAGCTTTGCGCTGGTCATAGAGAATTGGAGAGTTGAGGTTTCTTATGATGAGAAAACAGAAGTGGTTACGGGAAAACTAAACGGCGCATGCACGTTGGGAGAGCTGACAGATGCGCTTCTGCGTCTTTTGAATCCATCAGACAGCTATGTAAGAAGCAGCGCGTGGAGCTTTCTGGATCGCCTGTCTTTTACAGGATGCAGCGTTTCCTACAGGAAAAAAACGGACAGGATGGAATTTTCCCTGAACATGGATTATCAAAATGCTTTTGTGAGGATAGACCGGCTGACAGCAGCGTTGGATGGGAACGGTGTGCAGTTTCAGATTATCGGCAATTTTATGGGAACCGATTACGGGGAAGAAAACCCGCTGGCATTTGCGCCGAATGATCCGCCCGAGACAACCGGGCGTGGATTTTGTGTGGAGTATATGGCGCTTGCAAAGGGGATAGAGACTCCGGAGCTGTCATCTGAACATTCAGTTGAACAGAACATTCTTGTTCTAAAAAAAGAGTGGAATCAGGAGACGGCATTGGAAAGGCTGAAGCTCAGGGAAGAAGCAGGGATCATAATGGGATTGGAGATCAGTCTGGCTTCTATGGTAAAAGTACAGCTTCTTTATCAGGAAGAACGGGGATACTGCGGCGGACGCTTTTTGATGGATGGTCCAAAGGCGGGGGCTTTGACAGGATTGTCGGCAGAGCTTTCTTATGGAAAACTGCAAAGCGGGATTGGCGTTTTTTCGGGAAGATTTCTTCCGCCCGGTCAGATGAAAACATTATCCTTTGGAGCAGTCTGTCTGGGATTGGGAGAGATTGAGGGACGTGTTTATACAAACGGGGATTTTTATCTGGATGCGGGATTTCCGAAAAATCTGGATTTTACCCGTTCTTTTGCAATATCATATGGAATCTTTCATGGACGGGGAGGAATTTATATCCGGAAGGAGCAAAAGCTCACCGGACAGGAGACGGAGGCGGGATGGCGCTTTGGAATGGGGCTTGGGCTTTCCCTTTCTTTGGGAACGGATTATAGAAATTCTATGTTCAGCGCGGCTGCAGAAGTAATCATGACAGGATGTTTTGAAGGAGTGTACAGCAGTGTTTCTGATCGGACAAGCGTGGATCAGGGAGAGTATGAACTGGCTGCCGTGGCGCAGTTTCAGGGAATTTTGCAGGGAAATGTGGATTTTGGGATCATTGGCGCATCTGTCAGCGTGCAGCTTATGGCGCAGGCAGATGTTGCATTGAGTTCCAAAGAGACGACAAAGGTATCTCTGGGATTCAGGGTAGAGGCGTCAGCCACGGTAAGAGTGCTTTTTGTGCGGATCAGTTTTGGATTTTCTTTAAATGGATATGTGCGATTTGCGCTTGGGAACGAAAGAAGGCGGTGGCTGGAATATTCAAAGAGGGAGCGGCATCTTCTTGCAATTCCTGCAAATGAAGAAAAAGCGAGATATACGCTGCGGCTCGCACCGGTCTTTTCCGTACTGGACGGAAAGCCTTGCGTAAATCTTTTTCTATTGATGGAGAAAGAGGATTTTGACGACATGGCAGGAAGGCTGGCAAGGCTGCTTCAGGAGACAAATGAAGAAGAACAGCAGTGCGGGATAGAACTTTTTGACAGGCTGCTATATTTCAGGACGAAGAAAGAATTGTATGAAATTCTGGAAGCCCTTTTTATCTTCCGTCTGGATGCGCTGGATTCATCAGCCGGGTATACGCAGGATCCGGTTATGCTTCCGCTTCCGGAATATTTGAGGCAGATCGTTTTGACGGATTATAGGGGCGGGCAGACGGATCAATCGCAAAGGGCGTTGTCCTCTTACGCCTTTGCCCCGGATTCATATGTGGAAAAAGTAAACCAGTATTATGAGGAATCAGATGGAAGACGGCAGGACGGGGCGGAAGAAGAGGTCAGCATGACGGCAAGGATTTTTATGGACTTTTTTGAACTTTTGTTCCGCAGCATAAGGGCGCAGGACGGTCATTCACAATGTCTGGGGGAAGTGTTTGACGCCCGGAGGATGTCAAAATCCCAGCTTGGTAATGTACAGGGAATGGTAAACCGTTTTTTGCTGGGAGGACGAAGAGGCGTTTACGGATCTGCGGAAAAAATGAGAGGGATGTTTTCCATGTCCGGTCAGCAGGTAATGCTGAACGGGTCAGATATGGTGTCCGGTTATCGGTTTCGGATAGAGCCAGAAAAGGAGTCTCCCGGATGGTTGGAGTGGCCGGAAAAGAAAGTTTTGGAGGCGGCGGTTTCGGGGGAAGAGGCGGCAGAGTATTTTCCGGCTCCGGCGTATGTTTCGGATATTTTTGAGAGTGTACCACGGCTGGCGTCTTTTTATGGGCTGGAGGCAGCAGCAGAGGGAATACCGCAGGTTTTGTTTGATGTGGAGCAGACAGTATACTATAAGGGCATGCCGGGAAAAGGGGAAACGCAGCAGTGTCCCCGGTATGGCGGGATATTTTGGCTGCAGATCATTCCGGCCAGCAAAGGAAGCAGGGTATGTACTGTTGCGGAGTATGGGGATGTCGGTTACCTGTCAGAATGGGCAAAAGAGGAGCGTGCAGAGAGGCTGGAATTTATATATGCAGATGAAAAAGGAGAATATCATTATCTGGCGGCAGAGAATCTCTTTTCGATAGGAAGCAGCAGGACAGGGGAAAAGCACATGGCATATGCCAAGGAACCGCAGCTTTTTTTGGAATTGACGGAAGAGAGCATAAGGAGAGGGGAACGTCTTGTTCTTTCTTTTCCGGAAGAAGGCAATTTTCTGACAAAAACGGGAGAGGCATTTCGAATATTTGTTGCCGTTATTTTAAAACCGCTGGATGAATATCAGAAATTCTGTACCTGTATTATCACGACAAAGGGGGACAAATTAAAGCTTCGGACACAGGAGCGGGAGTGGCGTTGTAAAGTCGGATACGGGAATCTCCTGATCGAGTGCAGCACATCCCTTCGTTCGGATGATGACGCTCAGAAACGCCTTTATGCCGTATATAATAATGCCGGTGCAGAGCTTGTATATGAGGGAATGGTATCTCATGAAACTCCCCCGCATATTGCAAGGGAAGAAAACGGGAGACGGGAATATGAAATTTTTATTCCTTATGAACGGGCATGCAGGAAAGCGGGGACACCTTACGAAATGGTGACGGCAGGCAGGCCGCTTACCGCAAAAATCTTTTGGATCGATATTTTAGGAAACCGGATGGAAGCAGGAAGGGAATTTTCATGGACGCCGGTTTATACAGACCGGCTGATTGGGCTTTGGGAATATGAAGGAATTTCAATAAGTGCAGGTTATTTCGGCACAGAGACAGGGCTTTTCATAGAATTGACGGTAAGCTATGATCCGGATCAGTCGGAAAAAGCATTTCAGGTTTCGGAAAGCGATTCATGGAAACAGGGCATTTTGCAGCTTGCGCAGCCGGATGTGCAGATGAAGCTGAAAAGCTCCGTTCAGGATAGCTTTTGTAAGGTGGATAAGGAGGCTGTTTTAAGCTTTTTAACAGAATGCAGAAAAAATCCGGGAAAGCCAAACTGCATGATTTTAAAGATGAAGCTGGACAGACAGGAAATAAAGTCTGGATTTATAGAACTTTTTCAGATATTATGTATAGAGAGAGCTGAAAAGCTGTGCTTGAAAGAAGGACCGGGGGAAATACAAGAAATTTCAAGAAAGATAACACTTCGGCAGGATGGAGACAGGCTTCCGGAAACAATGCATCTGTATACGGAACAGGAGCGATGGTATGTGCTGTTTACATCAGGACGGAATCTGGTAAAGACACTTGAATGGGAAGGGGATTTTGGATTTCTTCCTTTTCCGGCAATATCGGGTATTATTGAAGGAAAAAATGAAAAATATCACTTAAACGGCATCGGCTTTAATGCGGTACTGGATGATTTTCTTGCAGACCTGCGTATATTGAGCAGCCCGGAAATGCTTTGCAGGATCGGGGAGCAGGCGGATACAGCGCCGCTGCTTCTGGATATTTACAGGATTCGCAAAGCTGCTGCAGGCGCGCTGGCTTCCCGGGTACTCCCCTTTGATAAAACGGCGGAGGAAGCGCTGCAGAAGGATGTTCGTTTTGCGGCGGAGCAATTCTTTTACAGGTATCCGGAGCTGGACAGAAGCCAGCTGATTTTTGTAGCAGGGAGAGGGGAGTGGTCTGACGTATTTCCAATGACTTACAGGGCCGTAATTGGCGAGGGGGACGGTTTCCCGTTTGGAATCTCCATGCAGAAAAAAGCATTCAGGATGGTGGGGACCGTACAGACGGCAGAAAAGCTTCCGGCTGGAAAGCTGTGCCTTCTCATGCGGCATCTGCGCTCTTTGAAGGAAGAAATATCCTATACACCGTGGGAAGGAAGAAAAGGAACAGAGACCGTTGACGTCAGCCTTCCAAAGGAACTGTGTCCGCCCGTATTGCTTCCGCCGGATACACCGGCTCTTATATCTTTCTCGACAGAAAATGAAATGAAAATGGTTTTTTGCGTATATCCGGCAGCAGATACGGAAATTCATGTCAAATTTACTGGCTGCACGCGGCGCGGCAGGCTGAGGGCAGGAGAAAATAAAGCGCTGTCTGCAATGGAAAGCTATCGCAGGGAAAGCGCCCAGCTTTTAAAAGAACCAAACAGCCGGAATTTGAAACGGCTGACAGAACTGATGGAGGATTTCTGCAGAGCCGTGGAACTGTTCGGACAGGATGTGTCAGCGGATCTGTCAGGATATAAATGGAACTGGATCAAAGGGGAAAACGGAGCGATTGAAGGGATGCGGACGGAGGGAAGCTTTCTGGAAATGGGAATGCGCATTTCTTATCAGACAGAACAATCCCCGGAAATGGAAATGGAGAAGACGGAGGATGGATACCGTTTTCAGACGGAATACATTCCCAAGGAGGGAGCCTCTCTGATCCTTAGCATGACAGCGTCAAATTCAGACGCTGCGCGGGGAGGCGAATTGTGGGCAGTCAGAAAAGGGAACTGTGAAAATCCTGTCTTTTGGCTTTCAAGTCCGAAGACGGTATTTTAAAAAAAGGGAGAAACCAAATGGAGTATGAAAATCAACTTTTGGAGCTTATGAAACAGGATAAAAACAGCGGAGAGCCGTTTTATCTGGATTTTTTTAAAAGCTCCCACCGGAAGAATTTTTATGAACGGTATGGTGGGGAAGAAACTTTAAAAAAGGAATTTCCGGATCTGTATGAGCTCGTGCAGAGGACGGCGGCAAAAACTGGAGAACAGGCAAAATTTACAGAAAAGAACGGAATTTTGGAGGATCAGAGGGGAAGTCTGGAGGACGGAATTAAAATCAGGGAGCTTGTCTGTACGGGGAATGAGGCGTGGGCATCCGGGCTTGTTTCCCTTTGTCAGAAAACTCCGCGGATCTATATGTCGCTCAGCATTTTGAAAAATGGAATGGTAATCAAGCGGAACCGGAAATTTTATCATAATGAGAGCACAGCTATACTGGATTGTATTGCGGAGGAAATAGAAAGCGTTTTGGGAGACGATCTTGAATGTGTTATGAACGTGACGTGGGAGGATGCTTCAACAAATTTGCTCAAAGACTGTTCCCGTGCCATGAGGGCGCGGATCAGTGAGGAAGAAACGGTAAGCGAACTGAGAGTCTATCATCCGTGTCTGTATCATCCATGTATCAGACCGTACTCTTCCGTACCTATGCCGGAGCTGAGTATGATTGAAGAGAGCGCGCAGGGAAGGCAGCCGCTGGAACTGCCGAGAGAAGTAGATGATGAGAAAAGAAGAAGCAGCATTAACGTGTGCTATGCGCGCACTCCGGGAGGGAGGGACGTGAGCGATTACGTATATCCGGAAGGACGCGTGGGGTATTGGCAGAAAACTTATCTGGATTTCCGCGGCGAGGTAGTCCTGAATCAGGAAGCCGGATATACGTTCCGGTCGGTGGAGGGGGTTGACATCCTTCTGGATTGCGTCGGAGACGGAGTGATTCTGTATAAGGCGGCAATAAAGGAGGGCGTACATTATTATGCGACAGAAAAGGGATTTGCATTTGCGCTTCCGACCTATTGGAAAGCACAGATTCCGGAGAGTGTTATGTTCGGCAACCGGCTGTATTATCTGGAAGCAGAAATCTGCTTTAAAATAAATGAGAGCGAAGAAGAGCAGTATGTCAGTATTTCGAGCAGGGATGGGATTTCCCTGAAAGATACGCGTTATTCGACGATTAAACCGATTCGTCTGTTCTGGGGATGTCTTGCAGAAGGGACGAAGGTGAGGATGGCGGATGGCTCTGAAAGAAAAATTGAGGAGATAAAGGAAAAGGATATTGTAAGGACGCCCTCCGGCCAGGCAGTTGTGACAGAAGTATTTCAAGGCTGGGACAGTGAAATTTATGCGATCAGCGCAAAAGGATGCCCGGAAATTCTTGCGTCGGGGGCACACCCGTTCAGAACCGAAAATGGCTGGAAAATTGCCCGGGAAATTCAGGATTGGACAAGCTGATGACGGAAAGCGGTGCTGCAGAAGTAGAACATCATTACTTAGTAGAACAGAATATCAAAGTATACAATCTTATTCTGGATGAGGATCACAGCTTTTATGCAGATGGATATGAGACCGGGGATAATGAAGTACAGGGAAGCTGTCAAAGAAGGAAAGTTAAGAAGGAAGAAGTAAATCAGGATATTGTGAGGGAGTGTGAAAAGCTGGAGAGGATGTTTGGAGGGGAAAAAGATTAAAACCTAGGTTTTATCGGGTGAAGATTCCCGGAGGTTATCAATATGAAATGGATGGAATTTCTAAGCAATGAGTCTTGTAAATTCTATTGCAGCAA
>CALDJI010000150.1 GCA_937901805.1 uncultured Clostridia bacterium
GAGACACTGTGCCGTCGTCAGCAAGGAAAATGGCCCCCCGGCCCGCCATGGAGACGAGAACATTTCTGGCGCCCATTTTTTGCAGTTTTCCCGCATAGGCGATAATTTCCGCATCGGAATGCAGGGTGATGCCAAACATCTCGCCGAGCTCATGGTTATTCGGCTTGATGAGGAAGGGGCGGTATTTGAGCACTTCCAGCATTAGGTCGCGTGTGGTATCCACCACAATGCGGATTTGTTTGGAAACCAGGCGCGCCATAATTTTTTCATAGGTGTCGCTTGGCAGGGTATTCGGGATACTTCCGGCCAAAACCAGAACATCCCCATCCTTTAGCAGATCCAGCTGAAGCAGGACGTCCAGATTTTCCTGGGAGATTGCCGGGCCCTGTCCGTTGATCTCACTTTCTTCCGAAGACTGGATTTTGACATTTATCCGGGTGATTCCCTTTTCTATACGGATGAAATCTGTTTTACATCCGAAGGATTTTACCTGACGTTCTACTTCGTCTCCGGTAAAACCGGCAATAAAACCAAGGGCGACGTTATCAAATCCGAGATTTTTCAGCACAATGGATACATTGATTCCTTTTCCGCCGGGATAAATAGTTTCTCCAGTGGCGCGGTTTACTTCTCCCAGCCGGAGGGAATCCATCCGAATTACATAGTCCAGGGATGGGTTAAAGGTTACTGTATAAATCAAATCCTATCCACCTCCACAATGTTTTTGCAGTTTCTATAGTTTGAATCATTCAAGAGCGTGGTAATCACCGTGGCATGCCCAAATTCTTCAAACGTGATGGAAGATACCTTATTAAACTTTGAAGAGTCGGATAGAATAAAGCATTCGCGACAGCGGGACATGGCCTTCGTCTTGACCATGGCTTCATTGATATCCGGTGTGCTGAATCCAGAAGCAGGGCTGATTCCATTGGTTCCAAAAAAGCCTTTGGTAAAGTTATATTTTTGCAGACTGGAAAGGGCTTCCGATCCGACAATAGCCTCTGTAACCAGTTTAAACTCGCCTCCAAGGATATAAGTGGTAAATCCCCGCTGGACCAATTTTTGCGCATGGGAAAGTGCATTGGTGACAAAAATAGCCCTTCTGTCCGGCAGATAGTCAATCAGTGCATCGGTTGAGGTTCCGGCATCGAGATAGATAAAGTCTCCAGTCTGGATAAGGGAAGCGGCATACTGGGCAATCCGGAGTTTTTCATGCCTATTTTGCGCCCGTTTTTCGGATACAGTATCTTCCTCAGTATTATAGATATCCTTTACACTTTGCAGGGCAGTGGCGCCGCCATGTACCTTGTGAATCAGCCCTCGTCCGTGCAGTACGTTCAAATCCCGGCGAATGGTTGATTCGGACGCTCCAAGCAATTGCGTCAGTTCAGTAACAGTAACGGCCCGTTGGCGTTCAATTAGACGGAGAATTTCGGTAAACCGTTCTTCTGTCAGCATAAATTTCCTCCTTTCTTTCCTGTTCTTTACTATGTTTTTAGAATAGCACCACATCCAGTCAAAGTCAATCAAAATAATTCATATAAAAATGAAAACAATAACGATTTTTGGAAATAAAATATAGTTAAATATAATAAAAAGGAATTGGAAATCCTATTATAGAACAATATTTTGATTGAATATAATTTTTTGAAGATAAATCGAAAAAACTGATGAATGAATTTGGAAAAATTCAAAAATTATTCATATTTCCTATTACGAGAGTAAAGATAGTAAGAAATAAAACAATTGCAAAACCATGAGTCATCCATCCAAAATAATCGGTATCGATGGATTTGGTAAAAAACTGGCATATTTAGCGGGAATTATCCGGTTTTCTGAAAAAAACAGATTGACCAAAAAATATGGAAAAATTTTATTTAAAATGAAATTTGTATCTATTAAAATTTCTTTTTCGATTTGATATGGTAAAAAAAAGAATTGGATTTTTATATTTTCTTTATGAAATTTACCAATGGCATTCGGACTGTAAAAGGTATATCATAACAATCAAACTTGAATTTTTAAAATGGAATAGAGTACAACGGGAGGGCTTCCCGTAATCGCTGAAGAAGGAGGAAATGTTGGATGAAGAATCTGATTGATCGGATTGTTGAAATCGATCATACAGCGGACGAGCGTTTAAAAGAAGCTGAAAGACGCAAGGTGCAGGCTCTAAAAGAAATCGACGCCCGGAAGGCGGAAATTATGAAAGAGATCACGATGCATGGCGATACCCATCTGACTGATTTGGAAAATACGGAAGGTGCATCTGCGCAAAAGAAAATCCAGCGTTTGGATGAGGAATTGAAAGCGAAAAAAGAGACGATGAAAGGCATTTATGAAATAGAAAAAGAGCAATGGGTGAAGGAACTGGCAGATAGTATCCTTTCCCGCTGAATTGTATAGCGAGCTACCGGGGGAGGGGAAATGTTCATGCTTAGCTCCTATTCCAATAATGTCATTGCTGCAAAAGCGCGCGGCATGTATGGAAAACGTATTACAATAGAACAATATGAAGAACTGCTTCGCTGCCGCAGTGTCAGTGAAGCGGCCTCTTATCTGAAAAATCAGACGCATTTCCGGTATGCGCTGGAAAATGTCAATCCGGCGAATATTCACCGCAGACAGCTGGAGAATATGCTCACGCGGGAAGCTTTTGAAAAATACAGTAAAATGTACCGCTATCTCAATGTCAAACGGGAAGATATCTTCCATTATGTCATTATGGAAGAGGAGATTGTGGAGATTTTACGAATGGTGCTGCTTCTCAAAGCGGACAATGCCGAGAGCTT
>CALDJI010000151.1 GCA_937901805.1 uncultured Clostridia bacterium
CACGGAAGAATATGCGGCGGCAGTTGTCACCGCGCTGGGGGGATAAAGTATGTTTGTAGTATCATCCAAGCAGATGAAAGCGGCGGAACAGATCTATGTGGACAGCGGCGCCTGTGCTTTTCTTCCTCTCATGGAACGTGCGGGGAGTGCTGCCGCCAAAGTGATTTTGCAGCGGGAAAGCCCCGCCAAAGTGGCGGTACTGTGTGGCAGCGGGAATAACGGAGGAGATGGCTTTGTCATTGCCCGCCATTTGAGCGAGCGCGGGTTCTGGGTAACGGTTGTACTGACCATGGGGCCGCCTAAGACTGAAAACGCGAAAACCATGAGGGAAAGGCTGCCTGCGGATGTTCTGGTTCTGGATGCAGAGAAATCGGAGGAAGAGGCGGCGGAAGCGGTTTCTTCCGCAGGATTTGTCGTCGACGCCGTATTCGGCATAGGTTTCCACGGCAAACTGCCTGCTCCGGTCGATCGATTTGCAGGGATGTGCCGTGAACATAACAAACGGGTCTATGCCGTGGATCTTCCAAGCGGTGCGAATGCAGATACGGGGGAAGTGGAAGGGGAATGTTTTTCCTGTGCCGTTTCAATCACATTTGCTGCCAAAAAACGGGGGCATCTTCTCTATCCCGGCGCGGGATACTGCGGTGAGGTTCTTGTAGCCGATATTGGTATAGGATCTTCTATTTTTTCTTCCCTGGGCGTTGAGTGCAGAACAGTTACCCCGAAACTGGTATCTTCCGCAATTCCCGACCGGAAACCGGATGCAAACAAAGGGGATTTTGGGAAATTGATGCTGCTTGCAGGAAGCTCTAAAATGATGGGAGCCGCCCAGATTGCCGTCAAAGCGGCATTGCGTTCTTCTGCTGGACTGGTTACGCTGGCTGCCCCAAAGCGTGTGACGAGGACGCTCACTGCCTCTGTTCCAGAGGCAGTGATGTTCCCGCTGAAAACAGGATCGAGCGGATCGGCAGCGGGAGAAGAAGCGGCGCATATTGTAGAATACGGTAATGAGATGGATGCAGTTGCAGCGGGCTGCGGAATGTCCTGGTGTGAGGACACCGGTATAACAGTGGATACTCTGATTCGGGAACTGGAAGCCCCTCTGGTGCTGGATGCAGACGCCTTAAATGTGATCAGTACGCATCCGGAAATCCTTCTAGAACGCAGGGCGCCGACAATCCTTACGCCTCATCCGGGAGAAATGGCCAGTCTCTGTGGAAAATCAGTTCTAAAAGTCCAGTCTGACCGGATTGGTACGGCTCTTGAGTTTTCGCAGAAATTCGGGGTGATAACTGTGCTCAAGGGTGCATATACTGTCATTGCAACGAATGAAGGACACGTTTGGATGAATGAAACGGGAAACAGCGGCCTTTCCCGGGGAGGAAGCGGCGATATGCTTACCGGTATCATCGGGGCACTGCTTGCGCAGGGTATCTGTGCGGAAAAAGCGGCGTTCTGCGGCGTCTATCTCCATGGATTGGCGGCGGATTTGTGCGCGCAGAAACGATCGCAGTATTCCATGTTGGCAACGGATGTTATCGATTGTCTGTCCGACGCATTCTTGCAAATAAAAGGCAGGTAGCATTTGGGGTACCGGCATGCCTGCAAGCTGTTTGGGGGAATGCAGATATGGGGAAAACGTTTTTGAAAATTTTGATCCTCTGTGTCCTGCCGGTGCTTCTTTTTACCGGGTGCGGCCATGCACATAAAGGAGCGAATGAAGGGACTTCGCTCCCAAATACGGCCTTACAGCCTTTTGAAAGCAGCGCCCAGTTTACTTATGATGATTTTTCTTTTGATGCTGTTGTCAAAAGAAACGCTCCCGGTTCTTGCGTGATTACGATTACCAGTCCTAAGGCGATTGAAGGGATGACGTTTACCTATCAGGGTGATCAACTGACTGTGGAGTATCTGGGGCTGAGCGTGGATATCGATCCCAATACAGCGCTCAGCCAGGCGGCAGTCTCTGCGGTCGTAAAGGCGCTGGATGCAATGACAAGGCAAAATGGGATCCATGTATCGTTTGAAGACAGTAAGTTTTTGGTCAATGGAGAAACAGAGAATGGGGATTTTACATTGATTTTAGATGAGAAGAGCGGGAATTTTCTCTCTTTGGAAATTCCGGAAATTCCTATGAGCGTTACTTTTCATAATTTTCAATTTCTTTCCGCTTCATAAGCTGAAAAGCCTGAAACCACTGGGTTTCAGGCTTTTTTGTATAGCAAAACCACTCTCTGGGCGAGTGGTTCAAAAAAGGCTATTGCCGATGATGTAAAAATAAAAACTCCTTTTGCTATAACAAAGGTGCGGTCTGCCAACTGCATCAAAAAAGCAAAAGGAGGACATTCAGAATGAGCCTGAATGACATCAATCGTTTATCGCATACGAAGTGGAATTGCAAATATCATATTGTGTTTGCGCCAAAATATCGTTGGAAAGTGTTTTACAGAGAAAAACGAGTTGCAGAAGGAAAAATATTACGGCAACTATGCGACTGGAAAGGAATCCGCATAGTAGAGGCAGAAGTATGCTCAGACCATGTGCATATGTTGGTTGAGATACCGCCGAAGCTGTCGGTGTCGAGTTTCATGGGATATCTGAAAGGCAAGAGTAGCGCTATGCTGTATGAGCAATTCGGCGAACTTAAATACAAGTATCGGAGCAGAGAGTTTTGGTGCAGCGGGTACTATGTGGATACGGCAGGAAAGAACGAAAGCCGAATTGCGGGGTACATCAAAAATCATCTGAAATAGGAGCAACTGGGCGAACAACTCACGATGAGTGAAGTTGGCC
>CALDJI010000152.1 GCA_937901805.1 uncultured Clostridia bacterium
CCCTGGTGTTTGCCTCCGGGCAGCTGCATCAGTCCTCCGCCAAAACGCCCCCCGCTCCCGAAAATATCAGCGGGAACGAAGATCGGGTGCGCTATCTGTCCGAATGGGGATGGGAAGTCAACCCCTCCGCCGTAGAAACCCTGGATTTGGTGCTGCCGGAGACCCTCAGCGATTCCTACCGCTCCTACAACACCCTCCAGGCAGAAAACCAATTGGATCTGGCGCCCTACTGCGGCCAGCGGGTCAAACGGTATACCTATACCGTGCTGAATTATCCGGGACAACCCGAAGGCGTCCAGGCCAATCTGTACCTGTCCGGCGACACCGTAATTGCCGGGGATATTTTATCCACCGGCGCCGATGGATTTATCAGCAATTTGCAATACCCCGGGTAGTCTTCGTTTCACGGCCCAGTTTTGAAAACGGTACTTGGCGGAAAGCCAAGTACCGTTTTGCTTTTCTATAGCGAAATCACCTATACAAAGACGCTCCCGCTCGCTTGCGAACATGGGATTCCTACGGCATAAAGCCGTTTCATCTCCCTCTTGACATTCTCGATTATCGAGATATAATAAGGGCAACAATACTCGATTATCGAGAAAAAGGAGGGTAGGTTCCGTGGCACGCTTAAAATTCCAGACACTAACAGAGCAGATGTTCTATACTCTGCTCTGCCTGAAAGAGGAATGCTGCGGCATGGATATCCTTGACCGAGTTCCGGCCATGACAAATCAACGGGTTCATGTGGGTTCCGGCACACTCTATACCCTGCTGGAGCAATTTCTGGATGCAGGAATGATCCGTGAAACCAAAACAGAAGGTCGGCGCCGCAGCTACATCCTCACAGAAAAGGGCCAGGAAATGCTGACAAAAGAACGCGACAGGCTGGCCGCACAGCTATCAGATTATCAACGGATTTTTGGAAAGGAGTCTCTTCCATGAAAGACACAAAGCGCCGCATAATGCTGCCCTCCTTTTATAATCGAGCAGGAATCAGCGCCTATCTGGAGGATATGGCAGCGCAAGGGTGGATGATTGAATGTATCACCAGTACCGGCTGGCTCTACCGCCGCACGGAACCCAAGCATCTTCACTTTACAGTTTCCTATTATCCAAAAGCTTCGGAATTTGATCCGGAACCCACCGAAGGGGAAAAGCAATTCCACGACTTTTGCGCGCACACCGGCTGGCAATTAGCCTGCACTTCAGCCCAGATGCAAATTTTTTACAACGAGCAGGACGATCCAATTCCGATTGAAACGGAGCCAGAGTTGGAATTGCAGACCATTCACGCTTCTGCAAAAAAAGGTTTTCTCCCTCTATACATCATTCTCCTAACAATTTCCATATTCAACGGCGGTCTGTGGATCAGCAATTTATTCCGTGACCCCATCGATTTGCTTTCCGCGCCAACTCGCCTGTTCACAGGCTTTGTATTTCTATTGCTGGCTCTGATCTGCGCTGTGGAACTGTTTTCTTATGCCATCTGGTATGCCCGGGCCAAAAAAGCCGCACAGCACGGTGCATTTTTAGAAGCAGTCAACACAGTCCCATTTCAAAAAGCCCTATTCGTCATCCTGCTCATTGGCGCAGCCTTTTGGCTCATCAACTATATCCCCATTCTCTACGAAAACCCTATGCAAAGGTGGCTGGCAATTCTCATCGCCCTTTATCTACCCGGTCTCTTTCTCATCACCAACGGCACGAAAAAACTTCTCAAGCGCAAGAAAGTATCTAAAGGCATCAACCGCGCCGTTACAATCCTGACCTGTTTCGCCGCTTCCTTCCTCATCCTGGGCGGAATTACTTTTGCCATTCTCCAGGCTTCCTCCCACGGACTGCTTGCAGGCGGAAACGCAGAGACCTATCAACACGGCGGCATGACTTGGACCCTCCATCAGGATACATTACCCCTGGTCGTGGAGGATCTTCAATCGATCGAATGTGATGATTATGTCAGAGAACGCAGAGGCAGCGCCTCCCTTCTGATCAGCCGGGTTGAAATGCACCAATACCCCCGTTTTGACGCGGAGAACTATACTGAAATTCCGCAGCTTTCCTACACAGTAACCACAGTCAAAATACCGTTCCTCTACAACCTGTGCAAGGAACATCTAATCCGTGCACACCAGCAGTTTGAGCCGGGGCGAAAAGAAATCTTCATCTCAGAAAATCCCTCTCCCTGGAACGCCAACGAAGTTTACCGTCTCTATGACTCCAAATTTGGTTCCCGGAATGATTATCTGCTTTGCTACGACAACCAGTTTGTTGAGATCCGCTTCGACTGGGAACCCACCGCCGAACAAATGGCCGTTGTCTCCGCAAAGTTGAGTCCTGAAAAACCAGGACGCGAAAACAGCTGAACTGCAATGCGCATTTTTCATAAAAAAAGAGCCAGCCCGATTGGGCTGACTCTTTTTTAAACGATTCAATTAGTCGTGAACCTCGATGACCACGCCGGAGCCAACGGTACGGCCGCCCTCGCGGATAGCGAAGCGCAGACCCTTCTCGATAGCGATGGGGGTGATCAGCTCGACCTTCATGTCGACGTTATCGCCGGGCATGCACA
>CALDJI010000153.1 GCA_937901805.1 uncultured Clostridia bacterium
AGAATTGGCTTATGGACTTGGCGTGTGCGATATTGGGTTTTGTAAAGTGGATGACTTTAAAGAGGGATTCGAAAATGGAGTATCTATTGTAGCAAAACTCTCGGATGAAGTGCTTCGGGAGATTTCAGATCAGCCGACACACTCTTATTTTCATCATTATCGTACAGTCAATATGTTTCTTGACCAATGCCTGCTCCGGATTGGAATGCTGTTGGAACGGAACGGCTACCGCTATATTCCGATTGGGGCTTCCCAGAGTATTAATCTGGATGGGAATTCCTATGCGGGGAGATATTCCCATAAAAAGGCGGCTTGTCTTGCAGGCCTTGGCAGTATTGGAAAAAATGTGCTGTTTTTACATCGCGTTTACGGCCCGAAAGTGCGTCTTGGCACACTGTTTACGGATTGCGAATTGAATGGTTCGCATTTTTTTCCGGAGAATCCCTGTGGCAGCTGCGATATTTGCGCTTCCGTATGTCCGGCGATGGCGATCCCGCATGTCCGGAAATATACGCCGGGAGAATTGCCGAAATTGGATGCAAAAGCCTGTAGCGATTATATGAAACAGCATTTTAAAATGATCGGCAGAGGAGCCGTCTGCGGAATTTGTATCCGCAACTGCCCAAAAGCAGGTCTCAATGGATAGTGGGAAAGTGACGTTGCCTTTTTGAATATGGCTCCGTCCTTTGACATGTCAAAATGGGGGTCTCGTTTTCATAAGAGGCCCCCAAACTGTTTTCTGTGGTAACGGACGAAGACATGGGATTTCACGTTGATTTTACGATAGTTTTGTGAATCTATGGCAATGAAGCTTATTTATCAAGAGAATATTCGTTATAATATAGAATTTTTACAAAAACCACGTCATTCGTTTACAAAGGGAGAAAGGGGATGATATAATAAATTTGTCTGGTTTTGTATAAAAAAGAAATCAGGCAGAGAATATAATCGAAAAAAAGGGAACAAAAAATAGGAGGAAGTTTATGGACATTTTTAATGTCATCACGCTTGCAGGCGGACTTGCTATGTTTTTGTATGGAATGTCTACCATGGGAAGCGGACTGGAAAAACTTTCCGGTGGGCGTTTGGAGCGGATTCTTGAGAAATTGACAAACAATGTATTCAAAAGTGTATTGTTTGGATTGCTGGTGACCGCCTGTATCCAGAGTTCATCCGCGACCACGGTGATTGTCGTCGGTTTTGTCAATGCAGGGATTATGCGCCTGCGCCAGGCAATCGGAGTGATTATGGGCGCCAATATCGGTACCACGGTGACTGCTCAGATCCTGAGATTATCTGATATTTCCGGGGATAATCTTTTCCTCCGTCTGCTCAAACCGACGGCGCTTGCACCAATTGTGGCAATCATTGGTATTGTTCTCTTTATGTTCTGCAAAAAAGCTTCTAAAAAAGATTTGGGACAGATCTTACTCGGCTTTGGAATTCTGTTCCAGGGGATGTTCGCAATGGAAGCAGCTATGGAACCGCTTCAGCATTCCGAGGCGTTCGGCAATTTCCTGATTACCCTTTCCAACCCGCTGTTCGGCGTAGTGGCGGGGGCAGTAGTTACCGCTGTTATCCAAAGCTCTTCTGCCTCCATCGGTATTTTGCAGGCTCTCAGTTCTACTGGGAAGGTAACCTATTCCATTGCGTTCCCGATCATCATGGGACAGAACATAGGCACTTGTATTACTTCCCTGCTTGCCAGTATCGGCACCAGTAAGAATGCCCGCCGTACGGCAATGGTCCACTTGTATTTTAATGTTATTGGTACGGTTTTGTTCCTGATTGGAACTTATGCAATCCAGTATACAATTGGGTTTAGCTTCTGGGAAATGCCGATCGATCGCGGCGGAATTGCAAATTTCCATACATTCTTTAACGTTGTGGTCACTCTGGTCTTTATTCCGTTTACCAGACTGCTGGAAAAACTGGCCTGTATGACCATCCGGGACAAGAATGAAACGGATTCTCAGCCGGTCAATGAGATTTTGGATGAACGTTTCTTGGTTTCTCCGTCTTTAGCCTTGCAAAAATGCACGAGCACTGTGGAACGTATGGCTGCATTGGCAAAGGAAAATTTCAGCGAGATTATTGCTCTGTTCGAGAAGTATGATACAAAAACCGCGGATCGAATTCGGGAAAATGAAGACGCCATTGATAAAATGGAAGACAAGCTTGGCCAGTATTTACTCAAACTGACGCAAAAAGAACTCAATGAGAGTGAAAATAAGACGGTTACGGAATTGTTGCACCTGATTAATGAGTTTGAACGGATCGGTGATTATGCAATTAATGTCCTTGAGTCAGCAGAGCATATGTACAATCACAAAATTGCGTTTTCCGATCAGGCGAAAAAAGAGCTCTCTGTCATCAATGAAGCGGTCTCCGAAATCATTGATAAGGCCTGCACCTGTTTTGAAAATCGCGACAATGTTGTTGCCGCCGGAGTAGAACCTCTGGAAGAGACGATTGATATGATCCAGGAAACCCTTAAAAACCGCCACGTGGAACGCCTGAAAGAGGGGACGTGCAGTATTGAAGCAGGCGTGGTTCTGCTTGATATCCTGACAAATTTGGAAAGGATCTCCGACCATTGCTCCAATATTGCACTTTATATCCTGGATTATAACAGCAATGTCTCTATCTTTGATCACCATGAATATCTGAAAAATATGCACGAAGGATCCAAAGAAGAATTTAACCGCATGTTAAGCGTTTATGAAGAGAAATATTACGCCAGAATTTAATGGGAAGGAGATTGACATGATGACAAATGAGCAAATCACATCCTATATTGTGGATTCTATTCCGTATCCGGTAGTTTTTGTAGACTGCGATCATATTATCCGCTATATGAATAAGGCTGCAAAGTATCATTACTATGAAGAGCGCGGCTACCGCGACCTGATTGGAAAATCCTTGTTTGACTGCCACCAAGAGCAGCGTTCTAAAGAGCATATCATCGCTGCGGTGGAAAAATTGAAAAACCACGCAAATGAAGTGTTTCTGACGGTTGGAGTAAAAAACCAGCGGATTTATATTAATCCCGTTCGGAATGAAGAGGGACAGCTGATCGGCTATTTTGAGCGTTATGAGCTCAATTTACAAAAATGAGTAAAAATCCAAACGGTTTGTTGGAGATTTTATAAAATGGCGAAATTCTGATTGACAAACGAATGGATGCTCTATATAATATTTCTGTGGCGGGTACTGTCAAAATGCCCCATCGCGCATAATGCGCAGGTATGCCGCAGAAAGTGTGCAGGTGTATGA
>CALDJI010000154.1 GCA_937901805.1 uncultured Clostridia bacterium
TTATGAGCCCGACGAGCTACCGAGCTGCTCCACCCCGCGATATTTTTTATCACAGTATTGCTGACTGCTTATCTATTATATAAAATAAAATCCAATCTGTCAACCCCTTTTTCCGGGGCTGACAGATTTTTTTCTTTTAATGCTCTTCTTCCCCGGAAAAATCTTCATTCTGGGGTTCTTCCATAGATTCTTCTTCAGATTCTGTTTCCTGTTCTGGAATCTGTGCGCTTTCGGATTGATATTCTTCTTCCGTTACGCCGTAGTCGTCTTCCTCGTCATGGATATCAATTTCAATATGGTCGGACGTATCCGTAAAGTCGTCCTGCTGCGTTTCCTTTTTGTTCCCAATTTTTTTCGTGATGGCAAAAATTGCGGCAATTGCACCGGCAGCCGCTGCCAAAATTGAAATAAGGGCAATCAATCCATTCTTCTTCATATGAATTCCTCCTTATCCAGATCCTATCTGTGTTATATTCATTATAATCCTGCAAAAGAGGAAATACAACGAATTTTCTATGAATAATTTTATGTATGGATACACGGGCATTTTAGAAAGGAATTGTCAGGACGCATCTGCCAATGCAGATACGTCCTGTCCATACAGCTCACATCATATGAGACATATTGTTGACAAAGGATTCCACAGCCCTGACTGCCTTCTGCGTATTTTTCTTCATGGTCTTTTTATTGGTATGCGCCAGTTTATTGCCTACCATATAGGCGGCAGCCCCGACCACCGCGCCGACAGCCATCCCTTTGACTAAATTAGAATTTGAATGGTGCATCTTCATCTTCCTTTCACAAAAAATGTATTTCTAGTTTTCCCCTTCCACCCTGTTTTATGAATTTTTCTTTTCTATAAAATACACAACTTTAGATTTTTAAAACTCCTATTTTTATATGTTTTTTTCTTTTTTGATATTCGGTGAAAAAATGGAAGAGTTTTTCATCCATAAAAATTGCTAATAACCACAGTCCAGAGTATAATGGAAATTGTGCATTTCATGACAGAAATGAAAAAAACAAGCGGTTCCCTCTTTTTTTGTAAAACAATCCGTCTTCTCTTTATAATGAAGACAATACAGAGGGATCTATGCTTTTGTATGGAAGGAAATTGAAACAATGACCCTGCAAAGACCAAACCGCGTTGCCGCCATCCATGATCTGTCCGGCTTTGGACGCTGTTCCCTGACTGTGATTCTCCCGCTGCTCTCCGCCATGGGAGTGCAGGCCTGCCCCATCCCTACGGCAGTCCTTTCCACCCATACGGGCGGACTGCTGGATCCCGTTTTCCGGGATCTGACCGATTATATCGAACCCTGCCTCAAGCACTACCAGGAACTTGGCATTGATTTTGAGTGCATTTACAGCGGGTTTCTGGGTTCGGATGATCAGATTGAGCACTGCCTGGACTTTTTCAAAGCCTACCCGGATGCCCTGGCAGTGGTCGACCCGGTCATGGGAGATCACGGGAAAGCCTACCGCACCTGCGGGCAAAGCATCCAAGAGGGGATGAAACGCTTGGTACAGGTAGCGGACATCATCACCCCCAATGTCACGGAATGCTCCATTTTGCTCTCCCAGGACTATTCCGCACAGCCCCTGACCCATTCCCAGGCGAAAAGCATGCTGGTACGCCTGTCTGAATTTGGGCCGAAAATCGTCGTGATTACCGGAGCGCCCCTGGCGACCGGGAAAATTGCCAACCTCGGGTATGATCGGGAGAAAAATGCGTTCTGGTCGATTGAATGCGAGTATGTCCCCGTGTCTTATCCGGGCACCGGAGACGCCTTTGCAAGCATCCTGGTCGGCGGCCTGCTGACCGGGGACAGCCTGCCCATGGCGATTGAGCGCGCCACCCGTTTCCTGGAGATCGCCATCAAGACGACGTACAGCTACTCCAGCGATACCCGGTATGGGATCATGCTGGAGAAGGTGCTCCCGGAACTGATGCGCAACGACATCCTGCACGGGTATAATGCCTTTTAGCCTTCCGCAGCATCCGCCCTCTTTGGAAAGGGAGTTTTGTGTTATGTCCACCTCATCTAAGAAATTTTCCGTCAGTGATCTGGTCGTTGTCGGGCTGATGGCGGCCATCATCTTTGTCACCACCAGCTTTATCAAAATCCAGATTCCAACTCCAACCGGACCGACCATGCTGAAAGTTGCCAACATTATCTGTCTGCTTGCCGGGATGCTCTTCGGCGGGGTGCGCGGCGGGCTTGCAGCCGGTATCGGCTCATTTCTGTTCGATTTAACCAACCCGGCCTTTGTCTCCGGGGCGCCGTTTACCCTGATAAACTTCTTCCTGATGGCATTTGTCTGCGGGATTATTTCCACCCATGGCAAACGCGTAGGAAAGGAAATCCTTTTCAATATCCTCGGCGCTGTCTGCGGATGTGGGGCTTATTTTCTGCTTTACATTGGAAAAAGCGTGATCACGCTCATGTTTGCGGGAAGTACCTTTCCTGCGTCCGTTGTCGCTACAGTCCCCAAGATGATTACCTCTTCCATCAACTCCCTGATCGCCATCGTCGGCGCCTGCCTGCTGGCGCCCCTGTTTGCAAAGGCTCTCAAATCCACCAGGCTGTATCGGGATATCTTCCGCCGTCATTGATCGGCAGCACGCAGATGCCTGTCAAACCCGTATCGCTTTCCCATCCCCATTTTACGGGGATGGGATTTTTTTGAACCCTGCCCGGGATATTGACAAGGAAAATGCGGCATGCTATCATAAACAGGAATCCATAGTGGAAAAGGCGAAGAAGGGGAGGAGTAGGTAGCCCACTCCATTTACAGCGAGCGGCGAAAAGGTGCAAGCGCCGCATCTGGAACCTGTCGAAGTAGCCCCGGAGCCCCGGATCGAACGGCAAACCGCCAAGTAGTGCCCGGCGCGGATTCCCGGCGTTATCTGGGAAGCGGAGGACGATTCGCCTCCGGCAAAGGACGGGTTTTCCGTCAAAATCAGGTGGTACCGCGTATATCCACGCCCTGTGTCGGGCGTGGATTTTTTGTTTTCGCCCATTTTCCACGTTTCCCACACCGATTTGCAAAAAGAAAAGGAGGAAGCTTCCATGCCGAAAGAACTTGCAAAAGTCTACGACCCCAAGCAGGTGGAAGACCGCACTTATCAGTTCTGGCTTGACGGAGGGTATTTTCACGCCACCGTTGACAAGAACAAAAAGCCATATACCATTGTGATCCCCCCGCCAAACATCACCGGGCAGCTCCATATGGGACACGCCCTGGACGAGACCCTTCAGGATATCCTCATCCGTTTCCGCAGGATGCAGGGCTACAGCGCCCTCTGGCTTCCGGGAACCGACCATGCCTCCATCGCAACCGAAGCGAAAATTATCGAGGCTATGAAAGCGGAAGGCCTGACCAAAGAGGATCTGGGCCGGGAAAAATTTCTGGAACGCGCCTGGGAGTGGAAACGCAAATTCGGAGGCCGGATCATCGAACAGCTCAAGAAACTCGGTTCTTCCTGCGACTGGGAACGCGAGCGCTTCACGCTGGACGAGGGCTGTTCCAAGGCCGTCAACACGGTGTTCACCCGCCTGTATGAAAAAGGGCTGATTTACCGGGGAAACCGCATCATCAACTGGTGCCCGCACTGCAAAACCTCTATCTCGGACGCGGAGGTTGAATATTCTGAACAGGACGGGCATTTCTGGCACCTGCGCTATCCGCTTTCCGACGGCAGCGGATATGTCCAGCTCGCCACCACCCGCCCGGAAACCATGCTCGGCGATACCGCCGTCGCCGTCAACCCGGCGGATAAACGGTATGAATCCCTTGTTGGGAAAACTGTCGTCCTCCCTCTGGTCGGCAGGGAGATCCCCATTGTCGCGGACGACTATGTGGATATGGAGTTTGGAACCGGCGTGGTCAAGATCACCCCGGCGCATGACCCGAACGACTTCGAAGTCGGCCTGCGGCACGATCTTCCGGTCATCAACGTCATGAACGACAACGCGACCATGAATCAAGACTGCGGCAAATATGCGGGGCTCGACCGCTATGAGGCGAGAAAGCAGATTGTCGCAGATCTGGAAGCAGGCGGGTTCCTTGTCAAAATCGAGGATCACAAGCACAATGTCGGCACCTGCTACCGCTGCGGAACAACAGTAGAACCGCGCGTCTCCCTTCAGTGGTTTGTCAAGATGGAGCCGCTGGCAAAGCCGGCTGTGGAAGCGGTCAGGGAGGGTAAAACCAGGATGATCCCCGACCGGTTCAACAAGATCTACTTCAACTGGATGGAAAACATCCGCGACTGGTGTATTTCCCGCCAGCTCTGGTGGGGCCACCGGATTCCCGCCTATTACTGCGACGAATGCGGGGAAACCGTCATTTCCGCGCAGCATGTGGATACCTGCCCGAAATGCGGCGGCCATATGACCCAGGATCCGGACACGCTGGATACCTGGTTTTCCTCCGCGCTCTGGCCGTTCTCCACGCTCGGCTGGCCGGATGAAACCGAGGAACTCAAATACTTCTACCCGACCAACACTCTTGTCACCGGGTATGATATTATCTTTTTCTGGGTTGCGCGCATGATTTTCTCCGGTATTGAGAACATGGGGGAAGTCCCGTTTGATACGGTCTTTTTCCATGGCCTGGTGCGCGATGCGCAGGGCCGCAAGATGTCCAAATCCCTTGGAAACGGCATCGACCCGCTGGAAATTATCGACAAATACGGCGCCGACGCATTGCGCTTTACGCTGGCGACCGGCAACAGCCCGGGCAACGATATGCGCTTTACGGATGAAAAAGTCCTGGCAAGCCGTAATTTTGCCAACAAAATCTGGAATGCCGCCCGCTTTATCCTGATGAACCTGAAAGAAGAGGATTTGCAGGGGCTTCCGGAAGAACTGGCGATTGAAGATCAGTGGATTCTCACCAAGCTCAACCGCCTGATCCGGGAGGTCACGGACAATCTGGAAAACTTTGAGCTGGGCATTGCGGTTTCCAAGCTGTACGACTTTATCTGGGATATCTTCTGCGACTGGTACATTGAACTGACAAAGTCCCGCCTGTTTGAGGGCGGGGAGAGCGGAAAAACCGCCCAGCAGGTGCTCCTGTATGTCATGACCAATATGCTCAAGCTCCTGCACCCGTTCATGCCGTTTATTACGGAGGAGATCTGGCAGGTGCTCCCGCACGAAGGGGAAGCCCTGATGGTCAGCCAATGGCCGGTTTCCCGCGATCAGCTTATTTTCCCCGAGGAAGAAGCGGATTTTGAACGCATTATCGACGCTATCCGCGGTATCCGCAACCGCCGTGCAGAGATGAACATCGCCCCGAGCAAAAAAGCGAGCCTGTTTATTGAAACCGAGTATGCGGAGATCTTTGAAAAATGCAAACCCTTCTTTGAACGGCTGGCATCTGCTTCCGGGATCACGGTTTCCGATCATGTGGATATGCCGGACGCCGTCCAGGTCATCACGGATTCGGCCCGGATCTTTATCCCCATGGATGAGTTAATCGACAGGGAAAAGGAACTCGCCCGCCTGAACAAGGAGAAGAAGTTCTGCGAACGGGATATCCAGATCATCACTGGAAAGCTCTCCAACGAGGGGTTCCTCTCCAAAGCGCCGGAAAAAGTGGTCGCCCAGGAACGGGAAAAACTCGCAAGTGCAAAAGAGCGTATGGCAAAAATCGAACAGAGCCTGGCGGCCCTGCTCAAATAATGAAAAACAATTCCCCGGATACGAAAAGTATCCGGGGAATTGTTTTTCATGGTTATCCGCGCAGGGCGGAGACAATCCACTGGACGTCTTCCTTGGTCAGGGAGCGGGAGAGGAGCAAAAACGCGAGATAAAACAGGACTGTGACGGCAATCTGCAAGGTCAATGACAGAGTGGAAAGAGGAAGCGCAGAGGAAACCAGGCGCGAGGCCATACACCCGCCGAAGATGGCCAGTACCGGCCCCAGAATACAGGAACAGGGCCGGATGGGGACTTTCGTGACCTTGATTAACCGGTTGGCGCTTAAAAATGCGTTGAGCATTTCCGTGACATAGATTGTCACCAAATACCCGGCGATTGCATAACGCGGCAGCAAAAACCATACAAGCACAACGCTGACCGAAGCATCGATAAGATTGTACCGCATGGAACTCACCTGTTCTCCCAGCCCTTTGAGCATACCGTCCACGGCAGTGTCCAGGTACATGACCGGAACAAGCGGCGCCAGGATCTGGATAAACTGTACGGTATCCGCATTGTCATAGAGCAGCAGGCCGAATTCCTTGGCAAAGAAAAAGAAAATCCCGGACACACCAATGGCGAACATCAGGGTCAGCTGAAAAACCCTGCCCACAATCCGCTCAATCTGCATCGCTTTTCCCTGCTCTTTGCGTTCGGCAAGCTCCGGGACGATCAGCCCGGCAAAGGAAGTCAGCAACGCGGAAGGGAATAGAATCACCGGAAGCGCCATCCCCTGAATGATTCCATAGGCAGAAAGCGCCGTATCGGAGGAAATGCCGGATTTTTTCAGCCCTCTTGGAATCAACAGGTGTTCAATCGTCACAAGCCCGGAACGGGCATAGGCGGAAAAGGCCACTGGAATGGAAATGCTGAGCATTTTTTTGGTAATTCCCCGGTTTGAGCCGCGGCTTCTTCCCTGGGCGCGGTAGCGCCTGGCGTCGACCTGATACAGCACATAGGTCATCAGGAAAGAGCACAGTTCTGCCGCCGTTCCGCCGCCGATAATCGCGGCGCAGGCATAATCAATCCCAATATGCAGGGTCAGCGTAAGCCCCGCTATGGTCAGAGCGATACGGATCACCTGTTCTGCGACCTGGACACAGGCGTTTTTAAAACCCCGGCGGACTGCGGTAAAATCCCCCGCCATTGCAGAGGACATGGACAAAAACGGCATACTCAGCGAGAGCAGGCGCAAAGAGAGGATCGTTCGGCTGTCGGCCAGCCATACGTTTCCCACATAGTCTGCGCCGAGAAACAGAGCGGCCGCGGTACAGCCTCCAAAAAAATACTGTAGGACAGGCAGCGCCGCATAATCGCGCGGGACTGATCTTCCCGCCTGCCGCCCAACGCCTCCGCCACCATCCTGGTGGAAGCCAGGTTGATCCCGGAGGTGGAAACCGTCACGCACAGGGTATAGACGGACAAAATCAACTGGTACAGCCCCATTCCGGCCGTCCCTATTTTTGTGGAGAGGTAGACGCTGAAGGACAACCCTACTGCGCGCATGAGCAGCGCTGTCGCCGTAAGCAACGCGGTATTGAATAAAAACGCCTTGGTCTTTTTCACAGTTTCACCACGCCTGTTTTCCGAATTTGCCGGAGCGCCTGCCCCGGTCAGCCTGTTTTTGGGGGAGCGGGACGGTGTCTTTTTCCTTCTATCCCTATGCGGAAAAACGGACAAATATGGCTGACAGCCCGGAATACGGACAAAAAAAGCCCCATACAGGAGAAATACCTGTATGGGGCTTTTTCCCTTGCCGGACAATTAGCTGCATTTGGAATACCCGCAGTTGCGGCAGATAACGCAGCCGCCCTCGTGCTGGACTTCAGCCCCGCATTCCGGGCAGGTATGGCCGTCGTCCTCTGCAATGCGCGGCCTGCGCTGTTTTCCGGAAACAGCCTGCGCTTTTTCAGAGTCGGCCTCCAGATGCGGGATTCCCCCGCTGTTTTTCTGGTATTCGGAAACCTTGAGGATAACGCGGGCAATCGCGTCCGGGCAGGAGGTGCAGTGCATCCCCTGCTGGCGGATGGTGGACGGACAGCGGATCCCCTTGAGCTGGGCAATGATTTCCTCCACGCTTAAACCCGCCCGCAGGGAAATGGAAATCAAACGCGCCGTCGCCTCGGACTGGGAAGGGCACCCCCCCGCTTTCCCGGTGCTGGTAAAGACCTCGCAGATCCCGTTTTCATCATAGTTTACCGTGACGTACAGGTTCCCGCAGCCGATTTTCATCCGCTCGGTAAACCCGGTGGTCACTGTCGGGCGGGGACGGGGGTTAAGCGAACCGGGCTGTGCATAGCAGTCTTCCGGAGGCTCTTCCCCGCTGACTTTCCCAATATTGAGCACCTGGCTGTCCCGGCTCTTGTCACGGTAGATGGTGACCCCCTTGCAGCCGAGCCGGTAGGCCAGCTTGTAGACTTCCGCCACGTCTTCATGGGTAGCGTCCTGCGTAAAGTTGACGGTTTTGGAGACGGCGTTGTCGATGTGCTGCTGGAAAGCCGCCTGCATCCGGATATGATATTCGGGGCTGATATCATGCGCGCTGACAAAGACGCGGCGGATATCTTCCGGGATCTCCTCAATATGGGCGAGGGTTCCCTGTTCGGCGATTTTTTGCAGCAGCTGCTCCGAATACAGCCCGCGTCGTTTGAGGACGTCCGCAAGAATCGGGCTTACCTCGGTCATATGGGTGGAATCCATGATATTGCGGATATAGGCATAGGCGAACACCGGCTCCACGCCGGAAGAACAGGAGGCGAGCAGGGAGAGCGTTCCCGTGGGCGCAATCGTCGTCACTGTGGCGTTGCGCAGCCCTTCAAACCGGCCGGAATAGATGCTGTCGTCAAACAGTGGGAAGCTCCCGCGCTCTTTGGCGAGCAGGCAGCTCTGCTGCTTGGCGGTATCGTCGATAAATTTCATCACTTTGCCGGCAAGCGCGACGGCCTCTTCAGAATTGTACGGAATCCCGAGCAGCAGGAGCATGTCCGCGAACCCCATAACCCCCAAACCGATTTTTCTTGTCTGCTTGGTGGTAAAATCGATCTGTTCCAGAGGGTACTTGTTGACGTCAATGACATTGTCCAGAAAATGAACCGCATGTTTGACTGTATTCGCCAGCTTTTCATAGTCTACATGGAGCGATCCGTCCTCCGCCCCGCACAGCATATGGGAGAGGTTGATAGAACCCAGGTTGCAGGATTCATAGGGCAGAAGAGGCTGCTCCCCGCAGGGGTTGGTGCTCTCGATTTCCCCCATCGACGGGACGGCGTTGTCCCGGTTGAGCCTGTCAAGGAAGACGATTCCCGGCTCCCCATTCCTCCATGCGCTGTCCACAATTTTTTCAAAGACGTCCCGCGCGCGCAATTTCCCCGCCGCCTGTTTATGCACCGGGTTGATGAGTTCATATTCCTCGTCCGCCTCCACGGCGTGCATAAACGCCTCGGTAATCCCAACGGAGAGGTTAAAATTTGTAATATCCGCATTGTCCCGCTTGCAGTCGATAAATTCCAGGATATCGGGATGATCGACGCGGAGAATCCCCATATTCGCCCCGCGCCGGGTCCCTCCCTGCTTGACCGCCTCGGTCGCCATGTTGAACACACGCAGGAAACTGACCGGGCCGCTCGCCACCCCTCCGGTAGAATTGACCGCGCTCCCATTCGGGCGCAGGCGGGAAAAAGAAAAGCCCGTCCCGCCGCCGGATTTATGGATAAGCGCCGCCTGTTTGACCGCTTCAAAAATCGCCTCCATGCTGTCCTCCACTGGGAGCACAAAGCAGGCGGAAAGCTGGCCGAGCGGACGCCCCGCGTTCATCAGCGTCGGGGAATTTGGGAGAAAATCCAGATTGGTCATCATCTCGTAAAAAATATGCTCCACCGGGGCAATATCACAGCTTTTATCATACAGCAGATCCGCCTGTGCAACCGCGTGCGCGACCCGTTCAAACAACTGCTCCACTGTCTCGGTGAGATCCCCCTGTTCATCCCTCTTTAAATACCGGCGCTCTAACACCGTCATGGCGTTTTGCGACAACTGCATTGACAATTCCTCCTATCAGCAATCCATTTTCCATATCAGTCCATCCTATCAAGCACAAGATATTGTATATAACAAAATCTATTTTATCCTTTTTATACAATAAATGCAAGAAAAGAAGATTTTTATAAAACACAAAAGAAAGTAAGGGTTTTTGTGAAATCCGTTAATTTTACAAAGATATTATCTTTGAATTGGATTTAAGCATTGAAAAGCACGGATTTTTCGGTATAATGGATAATATGGGGGAATATTTTTAAGCAAAACGACAATTCTCTAACAGGAGGCACTGAACAAAACAGTGCATGTTCTCACTACCAGAACAAAAAAGAAGGGTTGAATTTTATATGAACAAATTGACAATTAAGCGTGATTTCCTCAATATTTTGGGGAACGAATTCCTGACCTCTCCAGACCATGCAACGGACGAGCAGTTATATAAATCCCTTTGCATGATGGTCCGGCAGCATCTGGAGGAGGAATACCGCCGCTTTACTGCAAACGCCAACTCCAACGGCCGGAAAAAAGTTTACTACCTCTGCATGGAGTTCCTGATCGGCCGTTCTTTAAAGAGCAGTCTGTACAATCTTGGGATTGTGGACGATGTACGGGAAATTTTACAGGAAGAAGGCATCAAACTCGATCGCCTCTACGAACAGGAGCCGGACGCTGGGCTTGGCAACGGCGGACTTGGCCGTCTCGCGGCCTGCTTTCTGCACTCCCTCGCTTCACTGGACTATCCGGCAACCGGGTATTCCATCTGCTATGAATTTGGCATTTTCAAACAGAAAATCATCGACGGCTGGCAGACGGAACTCCCGGACGACTGGCTTCCGGGCGGAAGCGTATGGCTGGAAGCCAGGCCGGAAGAGGCCGTTTCAGTCAAATTCGGCGGACATGTGGAGGAGTTCTGGGATCAGGGGTATCACCATGTCAATTACAAAGAGGGGGAAACCGTGAAAGCAGTCCCCTACGATATGTATCTCTCCGGATATGACTGCAAGGCCGTCAGCCTGCTTAGGCTCTGGAAAGCGGAAAGCCCCGGCTTTGATATGGAATTGTTCAACCGCGGCGACTATGTCTCCGCCATGAGCAAGAGCGCCCAAGCAGAAGCCATCAGTAAGGTCCTCTATCCAAATGACAACCACATCGAAGGGAAAAAACTCCGGCTGCGCCAGCAGTATTTCATGGTAGCGGCTTCCATTGGGGATATTGTGGCAAAACATCTCGCCACCTACGGTACTTTTGACAATCTGCATGAAAAGGTCGCTATTCACATTAACGACACCCACCCGACGCTGGCAATCCCAGAATTGATGCGGATTTTACTGGACGAATGCGGATACACCTGGGAGCGCGCATGGGAGATTGTCAGCAAAACCTTTGCCTACACCAACCACACCATTATGAGCGAGGCCCTTGAGAAGTGGAATGAGGATATCTTTTCCGAGATGCTCCCGCGTATTTACCAGATTATCAAAGAAATTGACCGCCGTTTCTGTGCAGAAGTTTTTGACAGGACGCAGGATCTTGACAAGGTCTCCCGGATGTCCATCGTTGCCTACCATCAGGTGCGTATGGCAAACCTCTGCGTTGTCGGCAGCCATAAGGTCAATGGAGTTTCGCGTCTGCACTCAGACATTATTAAGGAAAGCGTATTTAAAGACTTCTACGACGTATATCCGGAAAAATTCACCAATGTCACAAACGGCATTGCCTACCGGCGCTGGCTCTGTCAGGCAAATCCGGCGCTCACTTCCATGATAAGCTCCCTTATCGGCGACGGCTTCAAGCACGACGCCAACGAATTGGTGGGATTGATGAAGTATAAAGACGATGCCGGCGTTTTGGAAGAACTGGCAAAAGTGAAACGCCATAATAAAGAGGAGTTTGCAAAACACATTTTGGATATGACCGGCGTTATCATCAACACGGATTCCATTTTTGACGTCCATGTTAAACGCCTGCATGAATACAAACGCCAGCACATGAACGCACTGCACATCCTCTCCCTTTACCGCAGGCTTCTGGAAAACCCAAATGCAGACATCACCCCGCGCACCTTTATTTTTGGTGCAAAGGCCGCGCCGGGCTATTATATGGCAAAACAGATTATTAAGCTTATCTGCACCATTGGGAAAGAAATTGAGCGCAATCCGGTTTTGAGAGACAAAATCCGTATTGTCTACCTGGAAGATTACCGCGTCACCTTATCTGAACTGCTGATGCCGGCAAGCGAGGTCAGCGAACAGATTTCACTCGCTTCAACAGAAGCGTCCGGTACCGGAAACATGAAGCTGATGCTCTCCGGAGCCATCACCCTTGGAACTCTGGATGGGGCGAATGTGGAAATCCGGGAGGCAGTGGGCGATGACAACATTGTTATCTTCGGCATGACTACTCCTCAGGTACAGGAACTCCAGCAGAAGGGGTACCATCCGTCTGAAATTTATAACCGTAATCCGGAAATCCATGCCCTTGTGGATATGCTTGACCGTGGGATCGGCGGAGAAAACTTCAGTGATATCGCCAACATGCTGCGCAATTCGGATACCTATATGGCACTGGCAGATTTTGAATCCTACCAGAATGCACACCGGAAAATTCAGCAGCTATATGCCGACCAGAAAAAATGGCAGCAGATGTCCCTTACCAATATCGCCCAATCCGGTCGGTTTTCATCGGACAACGCCATCAAAAACTATGCAAAAAATATCTGGAACCTGTAAGAAAAAAGGGAACCCCCTTGCGCCCTTACTCTCTCCCCATGTGAAAGCCGATGCATGGGGAGACTTTTTCGCCAGATGGAAATGAGGAAAAACTATGTATTTCGACAGCCGGGACGCCTTTTGCAAGCAGCCGTTCGGCGCCGTGGAAACGGGGAAACGCATCACCCTGCGCCTGAAATTAGATAAGGAATGGAACCCCCAGAATGTACGCCTGTT
>CALDJI010000155.1 GCA_937901805.1 uncultured Clostridia bacterium
CCCGCCCCTGTTTCAGTTCTTCCCGGATGAGCAGGTGCAGGCGGTCGACAACCGCCCCGCCGTCCCCGACGTCCCGGAGCGTGCAGCCGGTCTGTTCCAGGGCAATCTTCCGTTTTCCCTGTTTGGCTCCGCCGACAATCAAAAGCATTTCCTCTCCCCCATTCAAAAACAAAGTACAATATTAGACAAATATTGTCTTTATTCTAACATATTCTGCCAGACTTTAAAACAGTTTTTGCACAAAAAGGACGGCGAAAAGCTGGGAGCACTCGCAAACCTCGAGAAAATACCCGGCCAGATCCCCGGTAATCCCGCCGAACTGCCGTTTTGCCATCCGGTAGTAAAGGACGAAGCAGAACAGGGACGCACACGCACATGCGCCGCCCTCCAGAGGGATGAGAACCGCCATGCCCGCGATACACAGCAGTGCAAAAATGGCAAGCCAGGCGCGCACGCGCCCTTTTGCGGACATATTTGCAAAGGTATAGGCAAGGCCGGTATCCTTTGCAAGCGGAAACGATGCCACGGCGAGGCCGCTCAGACAACGGGAAAGGACAAACCCACTCCCCAGGATGGACAGGGTTTCCCCATTGGCGTCCAGTTCCTGCCAGAGAGCAAACGACACCAGAAACAGGCAGCACAGGCCGATAACAGCAAACGCCCCGGTATGGGGGTCTTTTAAGATTTGCAGTTTTTCCTCCCTGTCCCGGCGGCTGGAAAGCGCATCCACCGTATCGCAAAACCCATCCAGGTGGATCCCCCCGGTCACAAGCACGGGCAGCAGAACCGCCCCTGCCGCAAACAGGATTGGAGACAAGCCGAGCAGAGAGCAGGCAAACCGCCACAGCGCGATACCTGCGCCGATCACACCCCCTATGAGGGGGAAAAAGCACAGGGCATACTGCATATTTTCCCGGTTCCAGTCCACCCGCGGCATAGGAAGGGCGGAATACATGGCAAACGCAATGACAAACGACTGGATTAGCATACCTGTCCCCCTTTATGGTACAGCGGGATCCCGCAGACCACTTCCACGACCTTGTCGGCGCGTTCTGCAATCCACCGGTGGAGATCCCCCATCAGGGAAAGATAGCCCGCCATCTCCCCTTCATATTGTTCACAGCCGGAAAAAACATCATTGGAGACAACCACCAGGCGGCCCGCCTGCGCGCCAAGCAAGGCGAGGCCCTGGGTGATCTCCTCAAAAGCGCGGGAAAACCCGCAGCCGGAAGGGGAAAACAGCTCGTTTGCACAGAGGTTTCCCAGATCCTCCAGCAAAACCGCGCTCCCCGGTTCCACAGCCAGGTATTTCAAACCTGTATATTGTTCCACAGTGGCAAAGCCCTTTCCCCTGCGCAAAAGGCGGTGGCGGGCAATCCGTTTTTCCCCCTCCCGCCCAAAGGGCTCCATAGTGGCAAGGTAAAAGGCCGCCCTCTCTTCCCCCGCCAGGGCAAGGGTTTCTGCAAATTCACTTTTCCCGCTCGCCGTACCGCCGAACACCAGCGCCTTCATGAAAAATCCCTCCCCGTCCCCCTATGCCAGGGGGCGGTATTCTTCCAGTTCTATCTCTTCAAACGTGCTCATACCCTCATACACTGCAAGCGCCATATCCAGCAATGGAAACAGAGCTACTGCGCCCGTCCCCTCTCCCAGGTGCATTCCGGCAGTGATAACAGGAGACAGCCCCAGGGCATCCAGCACCAGTTTGCCCGCAGGCTCCCCGCTCACATGGCTTGCCAGGAGATACCCCTGCGCCGCCGGGCACAGCCGCACCGCTGCCAGCGCGGCGACAGAGGAGATAAACCCGTCCACGACAACGGGAACCTTACAGGCCGCCGCACCGAGGGAAAACCCCGCCATACCGGCGATATCAAAGCCGCCGAGCCTGGCAAGCACATCGAGGGGATCTTTCCTGTCGGGCCGGTTCAGCCGGATCGCCTGTTTAATGACGGAAACCTTCCTGCAGAGCCCCTCGCTGCTCAAACCCGCGCCGCGTCCGGTCATCTCCTCGACCGGGCGGCCGAGCAGCACGCTTGCCACCGCGCTGCTGGTTGTGGTGTTGCCAATCCCCATCTCCCCGGCGGCGAAAGCCTGATACCCTTCTTTTGCAAGGCGGCAGGCAAGGGAAACGCCGTGTTCGAGCGCCTGCACCGCCTGCGCGCGGGACATCGCCGGGCCGCACGCCAGATCCTGCGTCCCGCGCGCAACCGCACAGTCCAATATCCCCGGTTCCCTGACCGGGGTGTTCATCCCCATATCGACCGGATAGACGTCCACATCCGCCACCTGCGCCATTTTGCTGACGCTGGTTTTCCCATGACAGAGATTTGCGGCGACCTGCGCGGTGACTTCGCTCCCCGTCTGGGTGACGCCTTCCCGGACGACCCCGTTATCCGCGCAGAACACCGCCAGAGCGCGTTTTTGAATCCGCACCCGCGTTGTCCCCTGCACTCCTGCAATCCGGCAGACGGCGTCTTCCAAAAGCCCTAGGCCGTGCAGGGGCTTTGCAATCCTGTCCCACCGGCGCGCCGCCTGGGAGGAGGCGTGCGAATCCGGCGGGGAAATTTGTTGTATCGCCTGTTCAAGCGTCATGGTTCTCCCCCTCCGCATAGGTTTTCATGGCTTTCACAAACCCCTGCGCAAACTTTGGATTTGCATAAAAATAGAGGTGGGGGAAGCCTGCAATCAGGTTGTATTTTGTATAGATACAATCCCAGGAAATCTGGCGGGAACTTTTTGCCGCAGTAAACGCATCCCCCTCCAGGCTGCTCTGGTAATAGTGGAACTCATGCGCGGAGATCTTCTCCCCTGCTTTGCAAAAGAAGGTATCCCGGTTCGCAGCCAGGGTAATATAGCCGAAATGGCGCAGGCGCTCCCCTTTTTCCGCCCGGCTGGGGACTATCCCCGCCATCGGGTGTTCTTTTCCCTGTTCATCACACAGGATTTCATGCAGGTACAAAAAGCCGCCGCACTCCGCAAACGCGGGAACCCCACCCTGCACGGCGCTGCGGACAGATTCCAGCATGGAACGGTTTGCAGCCAGTTTTGCCGCAAAGACCTCTGGATATCCCCCGCCCAGATAGATCCCGTGGATATCCTCTGGAAGCGTTTTATCATACAGAGGGGAAAAGGGGACGAGCGTGACCCCCAGCGATTCCAGCAAATCCAGGTTTTCCCCATAGTAAAAGCAAAACGCCTTATCCTGCGCGACAGCCAGGCGGACAGTTTCCCCCGGTTTGGGCAAAGCAGGCAGGGGGTCATACGCCACAGCGGGCGCCTCTTTTGCAAGTGCAAGCAGCCTGTCAAGATCCACGGTCTGTTCAAAGGTGCTGATCAGCCGGGCGAGTTTTTCTTTCAGCCGGGTCACTTCTTTTGGAGGGATCAGCCCCAGGTGGCGGCTCGAAAAGGAAATCCCCTCGTCCTGTGGGAGATACCCCACAACCTCCACGCCGCATTCGCGCTCAATGACCGGTTTGAGCATCTCATACACGGGCTTTGAGCACCGGTTGAGCAAAACCGCCCGGATTTGGGATTTTGCCCTGAAATCCACAAACCCTTTCACCAGCGCGGCAAGGGAGAAAGCCGCCCCTTTTGCATCCACTACCAGCAGGGCCGGCACCTCCAGTGCATGGGAAACATGGTAACTGCTGGCGCACGCGCCTGTGCCGACGCCGTCATAATAGCCCATAACCCCTTCAAATACAGCGAGATCACAGCCCTGCGACCGCTGTGCCGCCAGAGCAACCGCCGTATTCTCCTGGACAAAAAACAAATCCGTATTGGAGCTGACTGTCCCGAAAATTTCCCGGTGGAACATGGGATCGATATAATCCGGGCCGCACTTGAACGCCGCAGGCGCAAGCCCTCTTTTGCGCAGCGCCCCCAGCAGGGCGCAGGTTACTGTTGTTTTCCCTCCGCCGCTGGCGGGGGCGGCCACCATCAGACGCGGAAGCTCCCATTTCATCCGTCATTCCTCCCTGCTGCGCTGATGACAAAAACCGGGTTGTTTGCCATCAGAAGATTGGAGCGCCCGGCACGCTTTGTTTTGGATATGGACACCTGGACTGCTTCAATCCCCTCAAAGCCGAATTCAGCGAGCAGTTTGAGGGAATCACATGCGGTTTCCAGAGTAATGGCGCTGATACAGACCCGCACAGCCGGGTTTTTT
>CALDJI010000156.1 GCA_937901805.1 uncultured Clostridia bacterium
TGAACGGAGGATATGCAAAAACCAAAGCGGAGGCAACCCAGGCGGTATTAGACGAGGTGCGTCGGGGATTGGATGCTGTCATTGTACATCCTTCCGGGATTTTGGGGCCTTATGATTCCTCCGGAAATCACCTGGTCCAATTGGTGAAAGATTATATTACAGGAAAACTGCCTGCCTGTGTACGGGGCGGCTATGATTTTGTGGATGTACGCGATGTGGCCTGTGGGTGTGTGCAGGCAATTGAAAAAGGCGGCCGGGGAGAATGTTATATTCTGTCAAACCGGCATTATGAAATTAAAGAGGTGCTGAAAATTGCCCGCCGTTTCTGTAAAGGAAGAAAAATCCCTGTCCTTCCCATTTGGATGGCAAAGGCTGTAGTTCCTCTCATGACGGCAATTTCCAGACATAGAAAAGAACGGCCGCTTTATACCAGGTATTCTCTCTATACTCTTACCAGTAATGATCGTTTTTCCCATGATAAGGCGACGCAGGATCTTGGTTACCGGCCGAGAGATTTGTATCAAACCATCCGGGACACCGTGCTCTGGATCAAGGGAAAGAAACTGCCTGCATAAAGCGAAGGAAACCAAATTTCCCCTCGGTTTTATGTGAAAATGCAAAAACGCGTTGACAAAATGAGAAAAAACATGTAAGATAAACATCAACGTCAAGAATATTGCAACGCGTTGAAAGGGAATAGTAGCTTTTTCCTCACAATCAGAGAACTGCCGGTTGCTGCAAGGCAGTGTGCAAGGAAGAAAGGGAACTCGCCCTTGAGCGGTCCGCTGAAAGGGATTCCGAATAGGTTGGAACGGCGCCCTCCGATAACAGGGAATCGTATTGACGGGGATTTCTCCAAGATACGGGATGAGCGGGCAGATGCATTTGCCAATGGAAGTGGTACCGCGGAAATTTGTATGGTAAGTTTCCGTCTTCTGGATTTTTTCAGAAGACGGAAACTTTTTTGTTTTGCAAGGAGGAAAAGAAGATGAAAGAATTGTGGGAGATTACGGTTGGCAACCTGCTTTCTGAGGTTGCAAAACGCTATCCTGACGACGTGGCTGTGAAATATAACGATCGGCCGTATATGCGTACATGGAAAGAATTTAATGAGGAAGTAGAGCAGATTGCAAAGGGATTTCTTGCAATGGGGATTGGAAAAGGCGATCATGTGGCAATTTGGGCTACCAATGTTCCTGAATGGCTGCTTACCCTGTTTGCCAGTGCAAAAATTGGAGCTGTTCTGGTAACTGTCAATACCAACTATAAAGTATTTGAGCTGGAGTATTTGCTTCGGCAGTCAGACTCCAAAGCGCTGGTGATGACGCCCGGCTTTAAAGATGCAAACTATGTCGATATCGTCAATGAACTGTGTCCAAAACTCAAAGATAGCGTCCCGGGACACTATGAGGATCCGATGCTCCCTTTTTTACAATCTGTGATTTATGTGGGGAAGGACTGCCCAAAGGGAATGGTTCCCTGGGATTCTCTCTATCAAAAAGCAGAGGAAACTTCAGATGAGGCATTGGAGGCGGTCGCCCAAAGCATCGACCCGCATGAAGTCGTCAATATGCAGTATACTTCTGGTACCACTGGATTTCCAAAGGGCGTCATGCTTACCCACTATAATATTGTCAACAATGGGAAATGTATTGGAGACTGCATGAAATTCTCCCATCAGGACAGACTTTGTATCCCTGTCCCATTCTTTCACTGCTTTGGCCTGGTGCTAGCAGTAATGGCCTGTATTACTCATGCGACCTCTATGGTTCCGATAGAGTACTACCGGCCTGCTGCGGTGATGAAAGCGGTACAGGAGGAACAGTGTACTGCTGTTCATGGCGTACCGACCATGTTTATTGCCATGTTAGAACATCCGGATTTCCACAAATATGATTTCCACACTCTTCGCACGGGGATTATGGCCGGTTCCCCTTGTCCGGTAAAGGTGATGCAGCAGGTCATTGATGAGATGAATATGAAAGAGATCACGATCTCCTATGGACAGACGGAAGCGTCTCCCGTCTGCACACAGACAACGACTGACGATACCATTGAACAGCGCGTCAATACGGTCGGCAGAGTACTTCCCTTTATCGAGGTGAAAATTGTTGATCCGGAAACGGGGGAGGAAGTTGCCAACGGAGTCCAGGGAGAATTCTGCGCGCGTGGCTATAATGTTATGAAGGGTTATTATAAAATGGAAGAGGCTACCAGACAGGCGATTGACGAAGATGGCTGGCTGCATACAGGAGACCTTGCAACCAAGGACGAAAAAGGGTATTATAAGATTACGGGCCGTATCAAAGATATGATCATCCGGGGCGGAGAAAATATTTATCCAAAAGAAATTGAGGAATTTCTCTATACATACCCCGCCATCTCCGACGTTCAGGTAATCGGTGTGCCGAGCGAGCAGTATGGTGAGGAGATCATGGCCTGCATTGTCTTAAAAGAGGGAGCTGCCATGACCGAACAGGAAGTCAAAAACCTGGTCAGAGCCAATATGGCAAGGCATAAAGTGCCAAGTTATGTGGCGTTTATGGATTCGTTCCCAATGACGGCAAGCGGGAAAATTCAGAAATTTAAATTACGCGAATGGGCGATTGAATATCTGAATTTGCAGGATGCGGCTTCGATAGAAACGGCTTGACACGTATGATTTGTAAAAACGTGCGCAGGCCGCTGCTACGGGAGCGTGCACAAAATGGAAAATCAGACAAACCAAAACGCGCGGCAAAAACGCTGTATGGGCTGTATGAAAATGATTCCGGAGGAATCTGCATCCTGTCCATACTGTGATTATACGGAAAACAGCGCCTATAACCCCAAGGCAATGGAGGAACACTCCATATTGGCAGGGCGTTACCTGATGGGTAAGGTATTGGGACTCAACGGGGAAGATATCACCTATATCGCCTATGATACGGAGGATAAGGTGACTGTTAAAATCAAGGAGTTTTTCCCGGATACTATCTGTCAGCGTCAGGAAGGCTCACAAAAAATCAAGGTATTTTCCGGCTGCGAAGGACTCTACAATCAGTATAAGGAAGAATTCATTGATTTAAACCGCACCATTGGAACCAATCCGGAGATCAAGGCTTTGATTCCTGCAACCAATCTTTTTGAGATGAACAATACGGTTTATGCGGTTTTTGTCTATGCGGACGGAATTGAATTCGGGGATTTCCTGGCCAGAAACCTTGGGGATTTGACATGGGAGCAGGTTCGTTACCTATTTGTTCCCTTTCTCCGGGATTTGCAGACCATGCATGATATCGGTATTATCCATGGAGGGATCAGTCCTCAGACGATCCTTATCAACAAGGATGGGGCTCTGCGTTTGACCGGGTTTTGCACAAAGCGTGTTCGTCAAAAATTTGGCGGGGCAACAGCAGAACTTTATAAGGGATATGCTGCCCCGGAGCAGTATGTGGAAGGGGCTATGCTGGGCCGCCATACGGATGTGTATGGCGTGGCTGCCGTCATGTACCGCGCTGTCACAGGTACCATGCCGCCGGAATCCTGCACAAGGGTACAGGCGGATAATTTGGTTGGAATGACGCAGCTCAATCCGATGATTCCGCAGGCGGCCTCCCTGGCGATTTCCAAGGCGATGAGTATGGATATTTCCACTAGGACGAGAACGGTTGCCGGACTGCTTGATGAAATCAAAGATATCCGGGGAACAATGGATATGGAACGGGTTACCCAGGAAACTTTAGAGGCTCAGAATGCTGATATGCAGGAAGCGGGACGGGAAACCCCTGTGAAACCTGTGAAAAAAACAGCCAATACCTTGTCTGCAAAACGGGTTTTGGACGTCAAAAAGAAAAATGATAATAAGGGTCCAAAATACGGTATCATTGCTTTTGGGATTACGTTTGTGGTGTTGGGAATCATTGCTGTTTGGATTTTCTTCTCCCTCTATGGAGGACAAATGGGGGATAAAGAGGAATCTTCACAGATGGTATCCAGTATGACAAGCAATGTCTCTTCCGTTGTGTTTGACGAGAAGAAGCTGCCCTCTTTTGTTGGGCAACAGGCAGATGCGATTGTAAATGATTCTCAGTATGCGCCATACATTACTTTTAAAACACAGAGCGATTACAACAGCGAATATCCGGAGGGGACTATTTACAACCAGACACCTGCAAAGGATACGGTTC
>CALDJI010000157.1 GCA_937901805.1 uncultured Clostridia bacterium
GATGTACTCATTTTTGGCATTGGGCTTTTCATCAGATGTTCTTGCTATGGCAGAGAATATGTCGATGCTGATTACCGGAATTTTGCTTATGTCAGCTCTGGTTGCTTTTATGTCTTCGTTTGTGATCGGCTATGCAATCCGCTTTATGCTGGGACGACGGAAAAAGGAGTTTGCAACCTATGAACTGATCGGCATGGAAGCAAAGACGGTACGCAATTTGTTCCTTGCTGAAAACAGTATCATCGGCACCGGAGCCTTTCTGCTTGGTTCCTTGGTCGGTACAGGACTTTCCGGTTTGCTGAATCAGGTGGTAAAAAATATCTTTGAGGTGCCGCATACCTATCAGGTTTCCTTTTCTCTCCAGGCATGGGCAGTAACATTTTTGTTTTTTGTCTTGATGTATGGTTTTGGGATGCTCCGGAATTAAAAAGCGACTTGAAACAATTCCTGAACAGTGGGAAATGGCAGCCGGAATTGCAGTCCGGTCAACAGTTCCCAGAAAAAGTAACGATGGGTGTTACCGTAAAGGCGTGAGGTGTTGCCAATTCGCTGACTGGATTTACAGCGATTTCATTCTGCGGATTGTATTTAAGCATTATTTTTATCATCCTGTCCTGCTCGATTCTTGCATTTGAGCAGCTTTCTGCCATAGACAAAAACCAGAAGAATTATGCGGTCATTGACCGTTTGGGGGTACCGGGACGTAAGCAGGCTTCCCTGATCCGCAGGGAACTGTCCACAATCTTTTTGATTCCATTGTTATTCCCGCTTTTACTGACGTTTTTGCTGATAGCAGGGGTACAGTTCTTTTTCGGAGAGGCAATTTTGCAGCAGAGACTTGTACCTCTTTATGGGCTGGTGACGCTCCTGCTATTCTGTGCAATCTACCTGACCTATTTTGGCGCAACAATGTTCTTGTTTAAAAAGGTTATTCTTCGGCCTGAAATGAGATAAAACTTAAAGGAAACGATTGCCTTAATTGCTCTCTGTATGATACAGAGTTATTTTCAAACACAATATGATATTCTGACTGCTTATAGCGGCCAAGAAGCACTCAAAAAAGCTGCCTGCAAACCGGATTTGATTTTACCGGACATCAGCCAGATATGGATGGGCTGACTGTCTGCCAGAAGATAAGAGATTATATTACTTGTCCTATCTTATTTCTGACGGCACGTATTGAATCCAGCGATAAGATCATAGGATTTCAGGCCGGTGCGGATGATTATATCGTCAAGCCCTTCGATCTGGGTGAATTGGGAGCGCGTATTGCCGTACATTTGCGCCGGGAGCAGCGACGCCAAAATCATTCGGCAGTACGCTTTTTTGGTGAATTGATACTGGACTATTCCGCCCGAACAGTTACAATCAATAATCAGAACATCCCGCTATCTAAGAGGGAGTTTGAGATTGTGGAGCTTCTTTCTCTCAATGCTGGACAGGTATTTGACCGCGAGCGGATTTATGAGCGTGTGTGGGGCTTTGACGGGGACGGAAACAGCAATACAATTATGGAGCATATCCGGAAGATACGTGCTAAATTTGCAGTACATACATTGCATAATTACATTGAAACGGTTTGGGGGTGCGGTTATCGGTGGAACGCCTGAAAAATATGGGACTAAAGAAATCTTTTCTCCTTTTATTGCTCTTCCTGTGGGCGGGCTTACACTATCAGGAGTTCTATATTACCACATTAAATTGAAGCAACCGATTACTGTACTGCAAAATGGTATTACAAAGATTCAGAACCACGACCTTGATTTTTTCATGACCGCCTATACGATGTGGGTGATACAATCTTTGTTGGCAGTGCGCCGTTGCACAGCAGCAGTTTATCTCTGTATCTTCGAGAATATCACGATAATACGCTGTCTATGTATCCATCAATCAGAACTGTAAAAGAGGGACGTTTGCCAGCGGCATCAAACGAAATTGCATTGTCAGAAGATACTCTTCAATATCTCGGATTGGATGCTGCGGTTGGGGATACAGTTTCTTTGGATATGCGTGTGTCTGTTATGGATGGTTCTCTTCCAGAATTTGAATATTCCTGAAAATTCACATTGACGGGTATACTGATTTGTCAAAAATTTTCAAACAGTCTCATTGCATAGGAATGATAAAGAGATTATCCTTAAAGTAGGAGGTGGCAGAAATGGCAAACGAAGATAAAAAAGATTTTAATGCTATGTTGCA